>NZ_JBLKKY010000004.1:0-127190 GCF_059438195.1 Paraconexibacter sp. | reverse complement strand
CCGGCGAGGACGCGTCCCGGCGTGCGGACCGGCTCGCGCGGCGGCCGGCGCGCGACGACCCGGGTGAGGACCGTCTCCGTCGGGGGCCCGGCGACCGTGCCCGGGCGGTCGTCGGCGTCGTCGAGCGCCGCCGCCAAGGCCGCCCGCAGGTCCTCGAGCTCGCCCCGCTCGTGCGGGTCGGGGCGGACCGCGCGGTCGATGGCGCGGCACAGCTCCAGGTCGAGATCGCGCCGCAGGCGCCCGAGGGCGGGCAGCCGCGTGCCGATCCGCCGCGCGGTCTGGGTCGCGCCCGCGCCGCGGACGGGGTTGACGCCGCTGAGCGCCTCGTAGACGACGAGAGCGACCGAGTAGAGGTCCGTCGCCGCCGTGACCTCCGCGCCCGACGCCTGCTCGGGCGCCATGTAGGCGAGGGTCCCGACGACGTCGCCGGTCATGGTGAGCGCCTCGTCCCCCAGGAGGAGCGCGACGCCGAAGTCGGTGAGCTTCGCGATCCCGCCGGGGTCCGTCGGGCGGGCGGGGACGAGGACGTTCTGCGGCTTGACGTCGCGGTGCACGACGCCGCGCGCGTGCGCGTGCTCGAGCGCGTCGCACAGGACGATGCCGATCTCGAGGACGTCGTGATCGCTGAGGGCGCCCTCGTCGAGGAGCTCGCGGAAGGTGTGCCCGCGGACGAGCTCGCTGACGAGGTAGACGGTGTCCCCGTCGCGCGCCGCCTCGTGGAGCGCGACGATGCCCGGGTGCTGGAGGCGCGCGGCCGCGCGCGCCTCGCGCTCGGCGCGCTTGGCGACCGCGACCCCTCCGTCCCCGGCGGCCGAGATCCGCTTCACGGCGACGGCGCGGTCGAGGTGCTCGTCG
Organism: Paraconexibacter sp.; assembly: GCF_059438195.1. Taxonomy (NCBI): domain Bacteria; kingdom Bacillati; phylum Actinomycetota; class Thermoleophilia; order Solirubrobacterales; family Paraconexibacteraceae; genus Paraconexibacter; species Paraconexibacter sp. Next base: position 126,335 of record NZ_JBLKKY010000004.1, on the reverse strand, counting down.
TGGGCGAGGTGGACGACCCCCATCCCGCCGGCGCCGAGGCGGCGGCCGAGCCGGTAGCGGCCGAGCACGAGCTCACCCGACGCGCTGTCCTCGAGGGGCCGCGCGGCGGTCACCGCGGTGTCGTCGGCGGGCTGCACCGTCCCGCGGTTTTCCTCTCGCGCGTGTGACTTCCTGCCAGGCGGGAAGGACTTTCTCCTGCTGACGGCGAACTTGCACTCGACGCGACCCGTCCCCCGGTGGTCATACTGGGTGGACGGCGCCCCCGACAGGGAGCTGTAGAGCCATGTCGTTCTTCGACGACGACGAACCCATCCGAGCGACGCGCACCCGCCCCGCGGCGGAGCGCCCGCGCCCGCGCCGTCCTGCGGGCGGGGGGCCCGGCGGGCGCAACGGGCGTCGCCCTTCCGCGGCCGCCCCCGACCCGCAGACGCTGCGCACGCGGCAGGCCGTCGCGCTCGGCGCCGGGCTCGTCGTGCTGCTCCTCCTCGTCTTCGGCGTGAAGGGCTGCCTCGACAGCCGCAAGGAGCGCGCGCTGCGCGACTACAACCGCGAGGTCACCGCGATCGTCACCTCGTCGAACGAGCAGGTGAGCGCGCCCTTCTTCGACCTGCTCGGCGCCGGCGGCGAGGCCGCCGAGCTCGAGCAGGGCGTCAACGAGGTCCGGGTCGTCGCCGACGAGGACGTCGCGCGGGCCCAGGTCCTCGACGTCCCCGGCGACATGGAGGACGCGCAGCGCTACCTCGAGCTCACGCTCAACCTGCGGGCGGAGGCCCTCCAGAAGATCGCCGACCGCATCGCGGCCGCGAAGGCGACGGGCGCCGACAACCGTCAGACCGCCGAGGAGGCGGTCCAGCAGATCGCCGGCCAGATGAGCGCGTTCCTCGCGAGCGACGTCGTCTACACGCAGCGCGTCGCGCCGCTCATCAAGCAGGCCCTCGACGACAACGACGTGAGCGGCCAGAGCATCGCGACGAGCCAGTTCCTCCCGAGCATCGCGTGGCTCGACCCCGACCAGGTCGCCGAGGCGCTCAACGCGCAGCGCGCCGCCGGCGGTCAGGGCGCGAACGCCGAGCCCGCACCCGGGACCCACGGACACGGCATCGAGAGCGTGACCCTCGGCGGCGTGGCTCTCGAGCCCGGCGGCGCCGTGAATCGCGTCACCGTCGCGTCGAACCTCGCCTTCAAGGTCCAGGTCGCCAACCAGGGCGAGAACGACGAGACCGACGTCGAGGTGTTCGCGCGGATCCGGGCCCCCGGGACCGACACGATCAGCGTCCGGACGACCCTCACGCAGACCCAGGCCGGCACGTCCGCCGAGGCGACGATCCCCCTCGATGAGCCGCCGCCGATCGGCACGCCGACGACGATCGAGATCGAGGTCCGGCCGGTGCCCGGCGAGAAGGTCACCGACAACAACAAGAGCGAGTACACGACCCTCTTCGAGCGGTAGGCCGCGAGCGCGTCCTCACGACCGGCGCGCGACTATCCTCGGGGGCGTGGACGACCTCACCTCGTCGACAGGGATCGTCGCGCTCGCGGCCGCCGCGGTCGCGCTCGTCGCGCTCGTCGTCGCCTTCCTGGCGGTCCGGCGGCTGCGCCGGCTCGAGGCGGCGCAGCGGATCGTGCTCGGGGACACCGGCGAGCGGGACGTCGTCGCGCACGTCGCGGCGCTCGACCGCACCGCCCGCGACCTCCACGACTACGTGCAGGACGTCGCGGCGGGCCTCCACGACCGGCTCGAGACGGCGGAGTCCCGGCTCGACGGCGCGGTCGCCCATCACGGCCTCGTGCGCTACGACGCCTACAACGAGATGTCGGGCCGGCAGTCGACGTCGATCGCGCTCCTCGACGCGACGCGATCGGGCGTCGTCCTCAGCTCGATCCTCCACCGTGACCAGGCGCGGCTCTACGCGAAGCTCGTCCGCGACGGCGAGGGCGAGCTCGAGCTCTCGCCCGAGGAGCGACAGGCCGTCGAGGCCGCCCTCGCCAACGACGTCCGCACGCGCGGGACGCTGCTCGACGAGGACGCCGGCGACGCCGTCGTGGTCCGCCGCCGCGGGCGCCGAGCCGCCGGCCGCCGCGACGATGCGGACGGCCGTCGGTGACGCGGATCGCCCACCTGGGACCCTCGGGGACCTTCACCGAGGCGGCGATCCGCGCGAGCGCCCGCGCTCCGGAAGGCGCGGAGCTCCTCCCGGTCCCGACGGTCCACGACTCGATCCTCGCGGTGCAGGACGGCGCCGCCGACCTCGCGCTCGTCCCGGTCGAGAACGCTCTCGAGGGCGCCGTGAACGCGACGCTCGACGCGCTCGCCTTCTCCGCTCCCGCCGTGGAGGTCGTCGGCGAGGAGATCCTCGCGGTGCGCCACTGCCTCATCGCCCGCCGCGACCTCCCGCTCGGGGCGATCGAGGTCGTCCTCTCCCACCCGCAGGGGCTGGCGCAGTGCCAGCGGTTCCTGCGCCGCGAGCTGCCGCAGGCGCGGGCCATGCCCGCCGCCTCGACGGCCGAGGCCGTGCGGATCGTCTGCGAGGACGAGGACGGGCCGTGGGCGGCGATCGGGACCGAGCTCGCCGCCGAGATCCACGGCGGCCTCGTGCTGCAGGCCGGCATCGAGGACGACCCCGGCAACCGGACGCGCTTCGTGTGGGTCGCCGCGGCCGGCGCGGAGCCCTCTCTCCGCGACGGCGAGGACCCGCGCCCCCACAAGACCTCGATCCTCTTCGGCGGGGACGGCGACGGTCGCCCCGGCTGGCTCGTGCGCTGCCTCAGCGAGTTCGCGTTCCGCGGCGTGAACCTCAACAAGATCGAATCGCGGCCCAGCCGGCAGCGGCTCGGTCACTACGTCTTCCACGTCGACCTCGACGGCGACGCCGGGACGGCGGCCGTCGCCGACGCGATCGAGGCCCTGCGCGACCACTGCACCGAGGTGCGCGTGCTCGGCTCGTACCCCGCCGCCTGAACGCCGCGATCCGGCCGGGCTGCCGCTACACTGCCGCAGCAGAGCTCCGATGGCCACGCTCACTCCACCAGACCCAGTGCGGTCCGCGTCGTCCCCGGAGCACCGGCGACGTGGACCTGATGGTGGACGGGTGCTCGTCCTCAACGCGACCTACGAGCCGATCAACGTGTGCACGGTGCGGCGCGCGGTCGTCCTCCTCTTGAAGTCGAAGGCGGAGGTCGTCGAAGACGGCGACCGCGACCTGCGCTCGGAGCAGGCGACGCTGCGCAGGCCGGCGGTGATCCGCCTCGTCCAGTACGTGAAGGTCCCCCGCGACACGCACCGCCGGAAGATCACGCGTCGCGCCGTGTTCGCCCGCGACGGCTGGGAGTGCCAGTACTGCGGCTCCCGTTCGAGCCTCACGGTCGACCACGTCATCCCGCGCTCGAAGGGCGGGACGTCGGAGTGGACGAACATCGTCGCCTCGTGCGCTCCGTGCAACCGGCGGAAGTCCGACCACCTCCCGCACGTCGCGAACATGCACCCGCGGCGCACGCCCCGCGAGCCCAGCCCGCACGTCTTCATCCACGTGGCGGCGCCGCGGATCCCGGCGTCCTGGCGCCCGTGGCTGCCGGACGTCGCGTTCGCCGACGCGGCCTGAGCGCACCCCCCCCCCCGCTGAGTGTCGATCTGCCGACCGTCCGCGTCGGCGATTCGCCCCTCACCGGCGCAGCGTCGCCTCGGTGACCCGGCGCACGACGCCGATCGCGAGGATGGCGGCGGCCGCCAGGAGCGCGTCGGCGCCCATCGAGAGGCCGTCGGGAAGGCGCTGGTCGGCGAGCGCCTCCTCGTCCCTGGCGCCGACGACGAGGAGGACGAGGCCGGCGAGGAACGCGACGGCCGCCGCGGCGGCGAAGCCGCGCGCACGAGCTGCGGCGAGGTCGGCGGTGACGGCGCGGCGCCACCACACGGCCGCGACGAGGACGACGATCGCGGTCGCCGCCATCGCGGCGAGGCCGAGGGTCACGAAGAGGTCGGCCCGGTCGACGAGGTCGGGGTCGACCTGGATCGCGACGCCCTCGAGGCTCTCCTGCGCGTTGATCGCGTCCTGCACGACCGAGATCCGGTTCGCGTGGGCGTACGCGTCGAGGATCGCCGCGACGACCGCGACCCACAGGGCGATGACGAGGACCTGGGCGCGGTCGGAGAGGGCGCGGGACACCGGCGGGGAAGTCTAGGCGGGAGTCGCCTCCCGCATGATCGAGCGCTGCTCCGGGCATGCGAGCGCAACACACCCCATGGAGGTGACGACTCGATGCCAGCCAAGAAGGAAGATCTCCCGGATACCCTCGAGCGCTCCTCGGACAAGATCCAGAGGACCTACCTCAAGGCGCTCGACAGCGCGCACGACGAGTACGACTCGGAGGAGCGTGCCCACCGCACCGCCTGGTCCGCGGTGAAGAACATCGCGGAGAAGAAGGGCGACCACTGGGTGCTCAAGGAGAACGCCTGATGCCGACGAAGGAAGGCGGACGCACCGGGCCGTCCGACCCGCGGTCGAAGCAGACCGCGAAGGGCGCGCTCAACAACCCGCGGCGCTCCTACGGCGGCGTCGACGCCGAGAAGCCGAAGAAGGACCTCTACGAGGACGCCCAGAAGGCGGGCATCGAGGGTCGGTCGACGATGACGAAGTCGCAGCTCGCCGACGCGCTGCAGCGGCACAACGACCGCGAGACGCGGCGAGCGCGCGAGCGCTGACGGCGCCGCGAGAGGCCTCCTGGACGCACGAAGGGCGCGGTGTGCTCACCGCGCCCTTCGGCTGTCTGCTTGCGACTGGAAATGATCGTCACCCCACGACCTACACCGGTGGGACCAGACCGGCAGGGGTGCGACGGTGGCCCGGGTTGGATTCCGCCAAGCGGCTCCAGCCATCCGACCTAGCGGCCGGTCACCTCCAGGGTCCCGCAAGAACTCGAACTACCGATACGGACCACCTCCTTTCTCTGGTGAGCCGACTGTAGCAGGGCCTCGGACGGAACTCGCCAGGTGTCCGGAACGGGCGCCTGGACGGCTCACTCCTCCTCGGGCGGGGCTCCATCCTCGGTGTCGTCGCTCGTCGAGTCGCCGGGGACATCCGGCACCTCCGCGCCCTTCGGGAGGTCCGCCGCGACGCCCTCCTCGGGATCGCCGACGACGAGCGCGATGGCCGAGACCTTGTCGCCGTCACGGACGTTCATCAGCCGGACGCCGGTGGCCGCGCGGCCCTGCTGAGAGATGCCCTTGACCGCCGTGCGCTGGACCATGCCGCCCTCGGAGATGAAGACGAGCTCCTGGTGGGGACGCACGACGATCGCGCCGGCGAGACCGCCCTTGGACTCCGTGAGGCCGATGGTCTTCACGCCCTTCGCGCCACGCGACGTCTTGCGGTACTGGTCGATCTTCGACCGCTTCCCGTAGCCGTTCTCCGTGACGACGAGGAGCTCCATCTCGTCACGCGCGATGTCCATCGCGATGACCTCGCCCTCCGGCCCGACGTCCATGCCGCGGACGCCGCTCGTGTCGCGGCCCATGGCCCGGGCGTCGTCCTCGGAGAAGCGGACCGCGAGCCCGGCGCGGGAGACGATGATGACCTCGTCGCCCTCGTCCACACGGCGGACGGACGCCAGCTCGTCGTCGTCGCGGATGTTGATCGCGATGATGCCGTCGGCCTTGATCGGCGTGTTGTAGGCCTGGAACTCGGTCTTCTTCACGACGCCCTTGCGGGTCGCGAACACGAGGTACTGCGACTCGGTGAAGTCGCGGGTCGAGAGGACGGACTGGATCCGCTCGCTGTCGCGCAGCGGCAGCACGTTGACGAGCGCGCGGCCCTTCGCCGTCCGCTGCGCCTCCGGCAGGTCGTAGACCTTCGAGCGGTAGACCTTGCCGCGGTTGGAGAAGAAGAGGAGGTAGTCGTGGGACGAGCACACGAAGAGGTGCTCGATGAAGTCCCCGTCCTTGAGGTCCATCCCGGTGACCCCGCGGCCACCGCGCTGCTGCGCGCGGTAGGTGTCGAGCGGCAGGGACTTGATGTAGCCGGACCGGGTGATCGTGATGACCATCTGCTGGTCGGCGATGAGGTCCTCGATGTCGAGCTCGTCCTCGCTCGGATGGATGTCGGTGCGCCGGCCGTCGCCGAAGCGCTCCTTGATCTCGGCGAGCTCCTCCGTGATGAGCGCGAGGACCTTCCGCTCGTCGCCGAGGATCTCGCGCAGCTCGCGGATCCGCTCGGTGACGTCGGCGTGCTCCTGCTTGATCGCGTCGGACTCGAGCGCGGTGAGCTGCGACAGGCGCAGGTCGAGGATCGCGCTCGCCTGGATGACCGAGAGGCCGAACCGCTCGACGAGCTCGTCGCGCGCCGTGTCGCGGTTGCGCGACTTGCGGATGAGCTCGATGACCGCGTCGAGGTTGTCGAGCGCGATGAGGAGGCCCTCGAGGACGTGTGCGCGCGCCTCCTTCTGCGCGAGCTCGAACTTCGAGCGCCGGATGATGACGTCCTGCTGGTGGCTGACGTACGCCTTGATGATGTTCTGCAGGGACAGCGTCTTCGGCACGCCGTCGACGAGCGCCACCGCGTTGACGCCGAACGTCGTCTGCATCGCGGTGTGCTTGTAGAGCTTGTTGAGCGCGACCTTGGGGATGACGTCGCGCTTGAGCTCGATGACGAGGCGCATGCCGCGGCGATCGGACTCGTCGCGGATGTCGCTGATCTCGGACAGCTTCTTGTCGTGGACGAGATCGGCGATCTTCTGGATGAGCCCGCCGTCGCCGCCCTTCTTCACCTGGTAGGGCAGCTCGGTGACGATGAGGGCTTCCTTGCCGCGGCCGATGTCCTCGACCCCGACCTTCGCCCGGACGCGGATGCGCCCGCGACCGGTCTCGTAGGCGTCCTTGATCCCCTGGATGCCCATGATGATCCCGCCCGTGGGGAAGTCTGGCCCCTTGAGGTGCTGCATGAGGGCCTCGACGGAGATCTCCGGGTCCTCGATGTAGGCCGTCGTCGCGTCGATGACCTCGCCGAGGTTGTGCGGCGGGATGTTCGTCGCCATGCCGACCGCGATGCCGGCGGCGCCGTTGACGAGGAGGTTCGGGAAGCGGGCCGGGAGGACGGTCGGCTCCTGCTTGCGCCCGTCGTAGTTCGGGACGAAGTCGACCGTGTCCATGTCGATGTCCCGGAGCATCTCCATGGCGAGACGCGTGAGGCGGCACTCCGTGTACCGCATCGCCGCCGCGGGGTCGTCGTCGATCGAGCCGAAGTTGCCCTGGCCGTCGACGAGCGGGTAGCGCATCGAGAAGTCCTGCGCGAGGCGGACGAGCGTGTCGTAGATGGCCGAGTCGCCGTGCGGGTGGTAGTTGCCCATCACCTCGCCGACGACGCGCGCGCACTTCGAGTACGGCCGCGTCGGGCCGAGACCCGTCTCCGACATGCCGTACAGGACGCGACGGTGGACGGGCTTGAGGCCGTCGCGGACGTCGGGCAGCGCGCGCCCGACGATGACCGACATCGCGTAGTCGAGATACGCGCTGCGCATCTCCTCCTCGAGCGCGCGCGGCTCGATGTTGCCGCCGTCGAGCACGTCAATGGCCATGCCTCATCACCTTCCGTCCTTCGTGGGAGATCGAGAGTCCGCCCGCCGGCGCCGTCGGGCGCCGGCGCGGGCGCGGCGCGCGATCAGACATCGACCGTCGCCGCGAGGGCGTTCTCCTCGATGAACTGCTTGCGGTGCTCGACGGCGTCGCCCATGAGCTGGGAGAAGACCTCGTCGGCCGCCGCGGCGTCCTCGATCGTCACCTGCGCGAGGGTGCGCGTCGTCGGGTCCATCGTCGTCGTGCGGAGCTGCTCGGCGTTCATCTCGCCGAGGCCCTTGAAGCGGCTGAGCGACACTCCGCGCTGCGCGACCGAGAGCACCGCCGGGCGGAGCATCTCGAAGGTCGTCGCCTCCTCGGTGCGGTCCCCGAGCGTCACGGTGAACGTCGGGTAGCCGGCGAGCTCGACGAGCTCGGAGTGGACGCGGACGAAGCTGCGGTACTCGGGGGAGTCGAAGAGCGACCGGCGGACGCGGTGCGTCTGGGCGAGGCCCGTCTTCTTCTCGATCCCGCGCACGGTGAGGAGGTCGCCGTCCTGGTCGACGAGCTCGACCGTCACCGCGTCGTTGGCGTCGCCGTCGCCGGCGAAGAGCGCGTGGGCGTCGTCGGCCGTCGCGATCTTCGCGGACAGGACGCCCGCCTCCTGGAGGAAGCGCACGAGCGGCGTGCCGTGGACCGCGCGCAGGGTGGAGCCCCAGCCCTCGAACTGGCGCAGCAGCTTCGTGTAGCGCTGCCAGCGGGTCTCGGTGAGCTTGAACGGCTCCCCGGCGCGGTCGACGACGGCGATCTTGTCGAACTTGTCGGAGAGGAGGACCTCCTCGAGCTCCGACTCCTTCTCGATGTACCGCTCGTTCTGACCCTGCTTGATCTTGTAGAGCGGCGGCTTCGCGATGTAGACGTAGCCGGCGTCGATGAGGTCGGGCATCTCGCGGAAGAGGAGCGTGAGGACGAGCGTCCGGATGTGCGCGCCGTCGACGTCCGCGTCGGTCATGAGGACGACCTTGTGGTACCGGGCGCTCTCGAGGTTGAACTCGTCGCGCACCCCCGTCCCGATCGCGGTGATGAGCGCCTGGACCTCGTTGTTCTGGAGGACCTTGTCGATCCGCGCCTTCTCGACGTTGAGGATCTTGCCGCGGAGCGGCAGGACCGCCTGGGTGTTCCGGTCCCGACCCTGCTTCGCGGAGCCACCCGCGGAGTCGCCCTCGACGATGAAGATCTCGGCGAGCGAGGGGTCCTTCACCGAGCAGTCGGCGAGCTTGCCCGGGAGGCGGGAGTTCTCGAGCGCGCTCTTGCGGCGCGTGAGGTCGCGCGCCTTCCGCGCCGCGGTGCGCGCCTGTGCGGCCTGGACGGCCTTGCGGATGACCTGCCGGGCCTCCTGGGGGTTCTCCTCGAGGAACTCGGCGAGCTTCGCGTTGACGACGGAGGCGACGAAGCCCTCCATCCCGGGGTTGCCGAGCTTCGTCTTCGTCTGGCCCTCGAACTGCGGGTCGGAGAGCTTCGCCGAGATGACCGCGGTGAGACCCTCCCGGACGTCCTCGCCGGAGAGGTTGTCGTCCTTCTCCTTCAGCTCGCCCTTCTCGCGGGCGTACCGGTTGAGTGTCCGGGTGAGCGCGGAGCGGAAGCCGGACATGTGGCTGCCGCCCTCGTGCGTGTTGATGTTGTTCGCGAAGCTGAAGACGGACTCCTGGTAGCTGGAGTTCCACTGCATCGCGATCTCGACGTGGCCCTCCTCGCTCTCGCCCTCGAAGAAGATGACCTTCTTCCCGAGGGACTCCTTCGACGCGTTGAGGTGCTTGACGAAGTCCTCGATCCCGCCCTCGTACTGGAACTCCGCGCGGTGGCCCTCGCCGCGCTCGTCGGTCAGGGTGATCTTGAGGCCACGCGTGAGGAACGCCGTCTCGCGGAGGCGCTGCTCGAGCGTCTGGAAGTCGAAGTGGGTCGTCTCGAAGATGTCGGTGTCGGGGAGGAACGAGATCGTCGTCCCGTGCTCCTTCGTCGCCTCGCCCTTCTCGAGGGCCCCCTGCGGGACGCCGCGGGCGTAGCTCTGCGTGTGGACGAAGCCGTCGCGCCGGACCTCGATGTCGAGCTGCTCGGAGAGGGCGTTGACGACGGAGACGCCGACGCCGTGCAGGCCGCCCGAGACCTTGTAGCCGCCGCCGTCGCCGAACTTGCCGCCCGCGTGAAGGACCGTGAGGACCACCTCGACGGCCGGCTTCTGCTCCTTCTCCATGATCCCGACGGGGATCCCGCGGCCGTCGTCGCGGCACGTGAGGCGGCCGTCCGGGTGGATCGTCACGTCGACGGTCGTCGCATGCCCGGCGAGGGCCTCGTCGACCGAGTTGTCGACGACCTCGTAGACGAGGTGGTGCAACCCGCGGACGCCGGTCGAGCCGATGTACATGCCGGGCCGCTTGCGAACGGCCTCGAGGCCTTCGAGAACGGTGATGTCCTGGGCGTCGTAGCTCGACGGCCCCTTGCTGGTGCTCTCCGACATGTCCCTCCGGTGAGGACGTGAAAAACCCCGGTCCCCGCGTCAGCCGACACCGGGCCGGGGCATTGGGCGCTGGTTGACAGAAGTCTACCACAGGAGGGGGCTGGATCCGCCCCCGGAGCCGGGCCGAAATGCCTGCAAATGCAGGGATATCGCGACAGCTGTGCGGCGGGTCAGCGGCGTCCGTCCCGGGCCCACCGCGACGCGGGCGTCGCCTGGCAGCGCAACTCGGTGACGAGCGGCTCGCCGAGGGCCGCGTTGAGGCGCTCGACGAGCTCGGGCGCCATCAGCGACAGCTCGTCGGCCCACGTGCTCGAACGGCAGGTCACGGTCACCGTGCCGCCGGCCGCGGCGGTCGGCTCGGCCTCCGCCGCGACGACCGCTCCGACGGCCGACGGCCACACGCGCTGGACGTCTGCGAGGAGCGTCTGGGGCGCCAGGGCGTCGGCGAACGACCCGATGACGCCGCCCGCGCGGCGCAGTCCGCGGGGACGGTCGCGCTGCCGGCGCATGCCCCGCGCCGGGTCCCGGCCCGCGCGGCCGGTCATGCCGCCTGCGCCTCCTGGAGGACTCCCGCCTCGGTCACCGCGATGCGGACGACGTCCCCGCGCTCGGCCCCCGGGACGTGCGCGAGGTCCGTCGTCGTCACGACAGACTGGCCGTGGTCGCGGAGCCGCTCGACGAGGAGGCCGCGGCGATCGGCGTCCAGCTCGCTCATGACGTCGTCGAGGAGCATGAGCGGCGACGAGCCGCGCTGCTCACGGAGGGCGTCGCGCTCGGCGAGGAGGAGGGCCAGGAGCGCGAGGCGCTGCTCGCCCTGGGAGCCGTAGGTCTTCAGCTCGCGGCCGTCCCGCAGGAGGCCGAGGTCGTCGCGGTGCGGCCCGTGGCCCGTGAAGCCGCGCTCGAGGTCCCCGTCGAGGCGCTCGGCGAGCTCCGCAACGAGCTCGTCCGGCGTCTGCGCCCGCGTCCGTGGGCGATAGCGCAGCTCGGGCGTCCCCCCGAGACCGAGCTCGGTCGCGGTTCGCGCGAAGCCCTCGGCGACGAGCTCGACCGCAGTGGCGCGGTCGTCGCGCAGCGCGAGCGCGTGGCGAGCGAGCTCGACGTCCCACGGCGCGACGGCCTCGCTGCGGGCGTGGCCGGCCCGGATCCGCCCGAGCAGGGCGTTGCGCTGCGCGAGCGCCTGCCTGTAGGCCCTGCGGGTGCCCGCCCGCGACGGCCAGAGACCCGTCACGAACTGGTCGAGGTGGCCGCGTCGCAGCGCCGGAGGACCTTTCACGAGCTCGAGGCGATCGGGGAGGAACACGCTCACGAGCGGGCGCGCGGGATGGTCCGCGAGCCGCTCGACCTCCGCGCCGTCGACCCGGAAGCGCTTCGCCTCGCCGGGCTGGAACCCGACGGAGAGCTCGTGCACGTCGCCGCGCTCGTCGACGCCGTCGACCTCCACCCGGGCCGTCTTGCCGTCGAACCGCACGCACTCCCGCTCGTTCGACGTGCGGCACGACCGCCCCGTGCACCCGAAGTAGAGCCCTTCGACGAGGTTCGTCTTCCCGACGCCGTTGCGGCCGTGGACGACCGTCAGCCCCGGCCCGAGCCGCACCTCGACCGCCGCGTACGTGCGGAAGCCCTTCAGGCGCAGGCAGGTGACGCGCACTACACGTTGAGGCGGATCGGCATGATCAGGTAGAGGAACCCGCTCCCGTCTCCGGCCTCGAGGAGCCCCGGGCGGAGCGGGCTGATGAGCTTGAGGATGACGTCGTCGGACTCGACGCTCTCGAGGCCGTCGCGGAGGAACTCGGGGTTGAAGCCGATCTCGAACGGCTCCCCCGAGAACGGGACGGGGAGCGGCTCGCTCGCCTCGCCGACATCCGGGGTCTGCGCCGAGATCGTCAGCTCGCCCTCGGCGAACGAGAGTCGCAGCGGCGCGTTCTTCTGCGCCATGAGGCTGATGCGCCGCACCACCCCGGTGAGCTCCTCGCCGGCGATCCGCAGCTCGTGCTCGTAGGCGTCCGGCAGGAGCTGCTGGTAGTTCGGGAACTGCCCCTCGATGAGCCGCGAGGTGAGGACGACCGGGCCCACCTCGAAGACCACCTGGTTCTCGCGCAGGCCGATCTTGATCGCCTCGGCCTCCGCGGACTGGACGATCCGCTCGAGCTCCTGCAGCGCCCGCGCCGGCACGTTCGCCTCGAACCCCTCGCTGACCGGGGTCTCGAGGGTCGTCTCCTTGACGCTCAGCCGGTAGGAGTCGGTCGCGACCATCCGCAGCTCGGGACCCGACGCCGAGACGAGGATGCCGGTGAGGATCGGTCGGGTCTCGTCCCGGGACGCGGAGCGGGCGACCTTGCCGATCGTCTCGACGAACGCCGCGGCCGGCATCTCGACGACGCGGTCGCCCGGAGCGGACGCGCGCTCGGGAAGCGGCGGGAAGTCCTCCCCGCGGAGGGTGCGGATGTGGAACTTCGCGGTGCCGCAGACGACCTCGACGTCCTGCTCGGCGGAGCGGAGCTCGAGGGTCACCGTCCCGTCCGGGAGCTGACGCGCGACGTCGAGGAGGAGCCGCGCGGGGAGGACGACCGTGCCTTCGCGCTCGATCGTCGCCTGGAGCGGGACGCGGAGAGAGACCTCCATGTCGGTCGCGCGGAGCTCGGCGGCGTCACCGGACGCGGCGAGCTGGACCCCGGAGAGCGCCTGGATCGCGCTGCGCGTGGACGCGACCCGGGAGGCGGTCTGGAGCTGAGCGAGAAGCTCGCGGCTGGTGGTCGTGACCTTCACGATGAGGACCTCGTATCAATGATCGGAGTCATCAGGCCTGTGGAGAGGTGGAGAACTCGCTCCAGAGGCCGCAAACTGCGGGCGACGCATGTGACAGCGGAGCACGCGTGGCGTGCGAAGTCTGTCAGTCGTCCCGGTCGTCATCACCGCACGTGAGGCGGCGGGTGAGGTCGGCGACGGTGTCGTGGGCCTCGGGATCGTCCTTCATGCGCTCGCCGGTGCGCCGCACGGCGTAGAGGACGGTCGTGTGGTTCTTGCCCCCGAACGCGCGGCCGATCGCGGGAAGGGTCTCCCCCGTGTGCTCGCGCGCGAGGTACATGGCGAGCTGGCGGGGCCAGGAGACGCGGGCCGAGCGACCGTCGCCGAGCAGCTCCTCCCGGGAGAGGCCGAAGGCCTCGCAGACGAGATCCTGGACGCGAGCGACATCGGGGACCTTCGCGCGGCGCTCGCGCGGGTAGAGGGTGTCGAGGACCGTCTCCGCGAGGTCGGCGGTGATCGGGAGGGTCTGCAGCGACGCGAAGGCGACGACGCGGATGAGGGCGCCTTCGAGGGCGCGGACGTTCGTGGTGACGCGGTCGGCGATCGCGTCCAGCGCTTCGGGCTCGCCGAGCTCGACGCCGTCGTGGTGGACCCGCTTGCGCAGGACGGCGATCCGGGTGGCGCGATCCGGGCTCTGCACGTCGGTGACGAGGCCGGACTCGAACCGCTCGCGGAGGCGGTCGTGGAGCGCGTCGAGGTCGCGGGGGGTCCGGTCGCTCGTGAGGACGAGCTGGCTGCCGGTGTCGTAGAGCGCGTTGAAGGTGTGGAAGAACTCCTCCTCGGTCTTCGCCTTGGACTCGAGGAACTGGACGTCGTCGATGAGGAGGACGTCGGCATCGCGATGCGCGCTCTTGAAGCGCTCGATGTCCCCGCCGTGGAGCGCGGCGAGGAAGGCGTTCGTGAAGCGCTCGGCCGTCGTGCAGCGGACCGTGAGGCCGGCGCCGTAGCGCGAGACGTAGTTGCCGATCGCGTGGAGGAGATGCGACTTCCCCACACCCGGAGGGCCGTAGATGAAGAGCGGGTTGTAGGCCTGTCCCGGATTCTCGGCGACGGCGAGCGCGGCTGCGTGCGCGAGCCGGTTCGCGTCGCCGATGACGAACTGCTCGAAGCAGAGCTTGGGGTTGAGGGTGGGCCCCTCGTCCTCGGTGGGCCGGCGAGGGTGGGCGGGGAAGGCGGAGGGTCCGGTCCGCGTCGCGGTGACCGCCGCGCGGTCGCGGGCCAGCGTGCGACGCCGGGCGCCGTCGGCGGCGTTGTCGGCGGTGACGACGGAGAGGGTGACGGACGGATCGAGGACGGCGGCGACGGTCGCGTCGAGCACTCGGCCGAAGCGCTGCATGACGATCGACCGCAGGGCCGCGGGGACGGCGAGGACGAGCTCCCGGCCGTCGAAGCTCACGGGCTCGAGCGGGGCGAGCCAGATCTCGAACGTGCTCTCGGGAACCGCGAGCCGGAGCTCGTGGCGGAGGCGGTTCCAGATGGCGTCGAGATCGTGCGACAAGGCAGGGGCGAGCGACCGTCCTGGAACGGGCGCGACACAGTGTGGAGAGGAGGCGCCGGACCGTCCGCAGTGGGGTCTCCGTCCCGGCGAGGTGGCGACCTTACCAGAGGCCATCCGGCCCGATCCGGGGCTGCGAGGGGCGGTCTTGGAGGGACCCCGCAAAACGCGGCGAAATCCGTGAACAGCCTGTGATCGAAGTGTGCACGGCCCTGTGCAGAGCGCTGCGGAACGCGCCGCGCGCTACCATGCCGAGCCCGTCGTCGACCTTCGGGACGAGCCATGAAGCGGACTTACCAGCCCAAGAAGCGCAAGCGCGCACGGACCCACGGCTTTCGGGAGCGGATGAGCACCCGCGCCGGCCGGCTGACGCTGAAGCGTCGCCGCGCGAAGGGCCGCAAGCGCCTCACCGTCTGACGGTGACGGACCCGCGCCGACCCGGTCGTCGCCCGAAGAAGGGCCGGCTGTCCAGGTCGGCCGAGTTCGACCGTGTCTTCCGGAGCGGCCGCTCACACGGCGGCCGCTTCCTCGTGCTCTACACGTTCCCGCGTGAGGCAGCGGCCTCGAGCGCGGGAGATCCGCAGGCGACGCTCGAGGAGGGGCCGCGCCTGGGCCTCTCGGTGTCGCGGAAGGTCGGCGGCGCCGTCGACCGCAACCTCGTGAAGCGGCTCGTGCGCGAGGCGTTCGCAACCGAGTCGACGCGCCTCCCCGCAGGGCAGGACGTCGTCGTCGTCGCGCGTCCCGAGGCGAAGGAGCTCGCGGAGCGCGAGGGGCTCGAGGGCGTGCGTCGGGAGCTCGGCGAGCTCATCGACAAGGCGGCGGCTCCCCCCGCCCGGAGATGACGCAGCCGGCGAGCAGATCGTCGCTGCTGCGCCGCATCGCGGTCGCGCCGATCACGGCGTACCAGCGGTTCATCTCGCCGGCCCTCCCACGGCGGTGCAAGTACGAGCCGACGTGCTCGGCCTACGCCGCGCAGGCGATCCAGCGGTACGGCATACTGCGGGGCCTCGTCCTCGCGGGCTGGCGAGTGCTGCGCTGCAACCCCTGGAGCCACGGCGGATACGACCCCGTCTCGGCGCAGAGGGTGTTCCGGTCGCGTGAGGCGAGCCCGCCCGAGACCCCGAGCTGAGTCCTGATGCCCCTTCCCTTGGCGAACATCTTCCAGCCGCTCATCGACGTCTTCGAGGCGGTGCTCGTCTTCTTCCACGACACCGTGGGGCTGGGCTGGGGCATGGCGATCGTCGCGCTGACGATCGTCGTCCGGGCGCTGATGCTCCCGCTGACGATCAAGCAGTTCAAGTCGATGCGGGCTCTCCAGGTGCTCGCCCCGGAGATCAAGCGTCTCCAGGAGCGCTACAAGGACGACAAGCAGCGCCTCAACCAGGAGATGATGAAGTTCTACTCGGAGAACAAGGTGAATCCGTTCGCCTCGTGTCTTCCGATCATCCTCCAGCTGCCGGTCTTCCTCGCGCTCTTCTACATGCTGCAGGACGACCTGCGGTTCGAGATCTGCGGCCAGTCGGAGGAGCCCTGCGGCGCGAGCCCCGCGTCGGAGTTCCTCTTCATCAGCGACATCACGGACACGGCGACGGGCGGGACGCTGGTCGCGCTCATCGTCATGTACATCGGCTCGCAGCTCGCCTCGAGCCTCCTCATGTCGGTGTCGGCGGACCGCAACCAGCGCCTCATCCTCCTGGCGCTGCCGTTCGTCTTCGTCATCTTCATCATCAACTTCCCCGCCGGCCTCATCGTCTACTGGATCACGACGAACGTGTGGACGATCGGCCAGCAGTTCGTCGTGCGGAAGACGCTCGGTCCTCCTCCGAACATGAAGGAGGAGATGGACAAGGTGAAGGCGGAGATCGCCTCCGGCAAGGTGGGCAAGCCCGCCAAGGCGGCGGTGGCCGGGGCCGGCGGCGGCACGACCGCGCCGCCACCACCGCCGCGCAAGAAGAAGAAGCGCTCGGGGAGGCGCCGATGAGCGCCCCGGACGAGCGGTCGCTGACCGCGGTCGAGGAGCTGCTCGCCGAGCTCGTCGAGGCCCTCGGGCTCGACGCCGAGGTGACGGTCTCGGTGGACGACGACGGCGAGACCGTTCTCGGCGTCCTGGACGGCGAGGAGCTCGGGCTCTTCATCGGGCGCCACGGCCAGACCATCGACGCGGTGCAGCACCTCGCGCACCGGGTGATCGCGGCCATCGAGGATGCGCCCCGACAGGTCGTCATCGACGCCGCCGGGTACCGCGCTCGGCGCCAAGAGGCGCTCGAGCGTCAGGCCGACGAGGCTGCTGACGAGGCGCTGCGCAACGATCGGGACGTCGCTCTCGACGCGATGACCGCGAGCGAGCGCAAGCTCGTGCACAGGCATCTGGCCGAGCGCGGGGACGTCGAGACGCACAGCGAGGGCCAGGAGCCCGAGCGGCACCTCGTCGTCTCCCCCCTCCGCGACTCCTAGCGTTTCACGTGGAACCTCGGGCGGACGTTTCACGTGGAACGACCGACCGGCTCGAGGCCCTCTGCGAGCGGCACGGGCTGCCCGACGGCGCCGCCGACGCGCTGCGCCGGCTGCTCGGTGCGCTGGCGAGCGATCCGGCCGCGCCGACGACCGTTCGCGACCCGGATGAGGCGATCGATCGCCACATCGCGGACAGCCTCGTCGCGCTCGACCTGGGCGAGGTGCGGCGCGCGCAGGTGATCGCGGACCTCGGCGCCGGCGCGGGGATCCCCGGGCTCGTCCTCGCGGCCGCGCTTCCCGAGACCGAGGTCGCCCTCGTCGAGAGCGTGGGCAAGAAGTGCTCGTTCATCGATCGGGTGGCGGCCGAGATGGGGCTCGCGAACGTCCGGGCTGTCCATGCGCGAGCCGAGGAGTGGCCGGAAGGTCTCGGCCGACACGACCTCGTCACCGCGCGGGCCCTGGCCCCGCTCACCGCGCTCGTCGAGTACGCGGCGCCTCTCCTCGACGAGGGCGGCGTCCTCTGCGCCTGGAAGGGCCGGCGCGACGAGGGCGAGGAGGCCGACGGCGCGGCGTCGGCCGAGGCGACGGGGATGACTCCCCACGGGGTCGTCCACGTCGCTCCGTGGCCGGGGGCGGAGGCCCGGCACCTCCACCTCTACGCGAAGACGTCCCCCACCCCGGAGCGCTTCCCGCGCCGGCCGGGCATGGCGCGGAAGCGGCCGATCACCGCCGCTCGCTGACCCGAGCCTCGCGGAGATTTCCGCTCGGAGCGGACAAAGGACTGCAACGGCGCGACCGCCTCGCCGCCCGTCGCTCTACCCTCCGTCGCCGGATGGGAACCGTCTACGCGATCGCGAACCAGAAGGGCGGCGTCGGCAAGACGACGACCGCGGTCAACGTCTCCGCCTGCATCGCCGAGGCCGGGTACGACACCCTCCTCGTCGACATCGACCCGCAGGCGAACGCGACGGTCGGCCTCGGCCTCGCGAAGGACCTCGAGCCGAACGTCTACGACGTCCTCGCCGGCGACGCGACGGCGGAGCAGGCGATCGTCGGCACCTCGATCGAGCGTCTCCACGTCCTTCCCGCGAGCCCGGACCTCGCCGGGGCGGGCGTCGAGCTGCCGCGCAAGGCGGGCTCGGAGCGCACGCTCCGCGATGCTCTCGCCCCGGTCCGCGACCGGTACGCGTACACGATCCTCGACTGCCCTCCGTCGCTCGGGCCCCTGACGGTGAACGCCCTCGTCGCCGCGGACCGGGTCATCGTCCCCGTCCAGACCGAGTACTACGCCCTCGAGGGCCTCGCCGGCCTCCTCGAGACGCTCGCCCTCGTCCAGCAGCAGCTCAACCCCAAGCTCACGATCGCGGGGATGATCCTCACGATGCACGACGGCCGCACGCGCCTCGCGCGCGACGTCGAGCGCGAGGTCCGCGAGCACTTCCCGTCGCTCGTCTTCGACACGGTCATCCCGCGCAACGTCCGCATCAGCGAATCGCCGAGCTACGGCGTGCCCGTCACCCACTACGACCCCCATTGCGTCGGCGCCGACGCGTACTTCGAGCTCGCGAAGGAGGTCGCGGCCCGTGGCTGAGCGACGCGGGATGGGCCGGGGCCTCTCGGCGATCCTCTCGGTGACCGCGGACGACGTCGCCGGCCAGGAGCAGGCGGGCGACGCCACCGAGGACGAGCTGCGCGAGCTGAAGGTCGCCGATGTCCGCCCGAACCCGAAGCAGCCCCGCAAGCGCTTCGACGAGGCGGCGCTCCAGGCGCTCGCCGACTCGCTCGGCGAGCGCGGCGTCCTGCAGCCCGTCCTCGTCCGGCCGGCCCCCGATGGCCCCGGGTACGAGCTCGTCGCCGGCGAGCGCCGCTGGCGCGCGGCGCAGCTCGCGGGCCTCGAGACGCTGCCGGCGATCGTCCGCGACCGCGACGACGCGACGACGCTCGAGGACGCTCTCATCGAGAACGTCGCCCGCGAGAACCTCAACCCCGTCGAGGAGGCGCGAGCCGTCGCCGGCCTCGTCGAGGAGCTCGGGCTCACCCGCGAGGCGGTGGCGAAGCGCATCGGCCGCAGCCGCGTCGCCGTCTCGAACCTGCTCCGCATCCTCGACCTCCCCGACGAGGCGCTCGACCTCCTCGAGTCCGGGGCGCTCTCCGAGGGCCACGGCCGCGCCCTTCTCCTCGCCGACGACCACGCGGACCGTCGCCGGCTCGCCCGCGCCGCCGCCGAGGGCGGCTGGTCCGTCCGCGTCACCGAGGAGCAGGGCCGCAAGTCCAACGCGAAGGAGCGCAAGGCGACGAAGGGCCGCGCCGCCCTGCACCCCGACCAGGCCGCGGCCGCCGACGAGATCGCGGAGGCGCTCGGCCCGCTCCTGGGCCGCGACGTCGCGGTGAAGCCCCGCGGCACCGGCTACAAGATCGAACTGACGTTCGGGTCGTTCGACGAGGCGATCGCCCTCGCGACGCGGCTCCGCTCCGGCGCCTGATCCCGCCGCGCGGTCTCCTCCCGCCGGGCGCTACACTGCCCGGTCGAAGGGCGATTAGCTCAGTCGGTTAGAGCGCTTCTCTGATAAGGAAGAGGTCGGTGGTTCGAGTCCACCATCGCCCATCTCGAGGCCCCGCGACGCGGGGTCTTCCTCGTTCTCGGCCGGGCGAAGCCAAATCGTCAGGATCCTGGACACATCGTCCAGATCCGACGTCCGTTCGCATAGGGTGGCGCGATGCACACGTCGACCTCGTCGGGCCCGCCCGCGCGGTGCGCCGTCGTCGGCCGGATGGCCGGACGCATCGCCCTGACGGCCGCCAGCCGCGCCGCGGAGCTCGCTCGGCCCTCCCCGGCCCGCGCGGCCACGGACGTACCGGCGGCTGTCGGCGACATCACACCCGAGTGGCTGACCGCCGTGCTCTGCGCCGACGGCGCGCGGGTCGAGCACGTCGGCACCACGGTCGCGCGCGCGCAGACCACGTCACGGGCGGCGCTCACCATCACCTACGACGAGGCCGGACGCGCGGCACAGCTCCCCGAGCATCTCTTCGTGAAGCTCACGACGAGGGCCCGCCAGCGGATCATGCTCGGCCTCATCCGCGTGATCGAGGGCGAGCCGAACTTCTACGCGCGGCTCCGGCCGCTCGTCGACCTCGAGACGCCGCTCGGCTACCACGGAGCCGTCGACACGCGCTCGTGGCGGTCCGTCGTCGTCATCGAGGACATCGCCAGGACGCGCGGCGCCACGTTCCTGGACGCGAACAGCACGATCACGCGTGGCGACGCCGAGTCCCTCCTCGACGAGATGGCGAGCTATCACGGAGCTCTGTGGGAGCACCCCGCCGTCGTCGGCGACGGAACCGGCTGGCTGAAGTCGCCGCTCGACCACTTCCACAACGTCTCGGCGTTCCTCGACATGCGCAAGCGGGTGCTCGTCGGCGTCGCGCGCGCGGTCGATCGCGTCGCCGCTCCGGTGCGCGACGACGCCGGCCGGCTGTGGAACCCGTTCGTACGGGCGATGCGAGAGCTCGGCACCGGGCCGCGCACCCTGCTCCACGGCGACAGCCACGTCGGCCAGACCTATCGACGGGGCCCGGGACGGATGGGACTCACCGACTGGCAGGTCGTCATGCGGGGCTGCTGGGCGTTCGACCTCGGGTATCTGCTGTCGACCGCCCTCACCGTGGAGGACCGCCGCGCCTGGGAGGACGACCTCCTCGCGCACTACCTCGAGCGGCTGGCCGCGGCCGGTGGAGAGCCCCCGGAGCTGGAGGAGGCGAAGCGCCTCTACGTCGCCGGCCTCACCTATCCGTTCCACGCGTGGGCGACGGTGTACGGGCGCAACGCCATCCAGCCGAAGACCCATGACGAGGACGTCTGCGAGCAGGTGCTCGAGCGGACCTCGCACGCGCTCGCCGATCACGGCGTCGGGAGCTGAGCGGAGGCCGCGCGCCGCGTCCCCGCGGATGCGCCGTCGTACGTCGTGTTCGATACACGAACGGGATGTACGACGAGTGTGTATCGTCGGATCCGTGGAGGAGAACACGTCGTACTTCATGAACGCGCAGGTCTCCGACGGGTTCGGAACGACCGTGCCGGCCGACGAGAAGGTCCATCGGGAGATGAACGCCGAGGTCGAGAGCCCGGCGCTCGTGGAGACGTGCTTCATCGGCTTCAACGTCCCCGAGGCGGGCATCCACTGCCTCGACTACCTCTGGCTCCATCCGAACCTCGGCCTCATGAGCGGCGGGGCGTGGTGCTGGCAGGGGTTCAAGTCCCGGCAGCTCGAGGCGGAGCTCTTCGACATGAGGGACTTCCTTCCCGACACGCCGATCACCGAGGACGGCGGCGACATCGATGCGCTCACGCTGCCGAACGGGTACCGCTACGAGGTGATCGAGCCGCTGGAGAAGGTCCGGCTCACCTACGAGGACCCCGGTCGCGGCAACGCGTTCGACGTCACGCTGGACGCGATCATGCCGCCGGCGATGCTGCCGTCGGGCAAGCACTTCGACCAGGCGATGCGCACGAGCGGCACGGTGACCCTCGCGGGGAGGACTCATACGGTCGACGGGTACACGGTGCGCGACCGGTCGTGGGCCGAGGCGCGCACCGAGGACCCGGTGGCGCTCCCGCCGATCCACTGGCTCGCGGTGACGTTCGGCGACGACTTCGCGATCCACGTGACGGGTGTCGAGGATCCGCGTACGGCTCCGTGGGCGGATCGCTTCGCCGCCGACGAGTCGCTGCCCGGCGCGATGAACCGCGGCTGGGTATGGGCGGACGGCGAGTTGACGACGCTCGCCTCCGCGCGCATCGCGACGACCTGGGACGACGGCGGCGGCCAGCGCGGCCACGTCCTCGACATCACCGACAGCGACGGGCGCGAGTACCACGTCGAGGGCGAGCTGCTCGCGCGCTGCCCGTGGAACACGTGGTCGAACGTCCACATGAGCATCGGGCTCGCACGGTGGGCGTGCGAGGGCCGCATCGGCCACGGCGACTCGCAGTGCGCGATGTGGACCGACTTCGTCCGCGCGACGCTCGACGCCTGACCGAGGAGAGACCGCCGATGCACGACGACCTCAGCGCCTTCCTCATCGCCGGCCGCGTCCGGTCCCACCTGCCCGACGATCTGCCGAACGACACCGCCGTCCGCACCCCGGCGCAGGGGATCGAGGACGGCGTCGACGCGGAGCGCCTCGGCTTCCGTCGCGTGTTCCTCTCCGAGCGCTGGAACCTCAAGGAGGCCGCCGTCCTCCTCGGCGGCGTCGGTGCCCGGACCGAGCGGGTCGGCCTCGCGACGGGGCTGGTCTCGCCCGCACGCAGGCACGTGCTCCACATGGCGGCGTTCGGCGCGACGATGCACGGCGCGTTCGGCCCGCGCTTCACCCTCGCCCTCGGCCGCGGCGACCACAGCTACCTCCGTCACGAGGGACTGCAGACCGCGGGGTTCGACGGCCTCTGCGACTACGTCGACATCCTCCGCCGGCTCTGGCGCGGTGAGTCGGTCACCTACGACGGGCCCGCCGGCACCTACGACGCCATCAAGCTCGGCGACACCTACGAGGGTCCCGCGCCCGACGTCTGGTACGGCACCTTCGCCCTCCCGAAGGCGGCGGCCGCCGTCGCGAAGGGCTTCGACGGCGTCCTCCTCCCGCCGATGTACACGCCGCAGGCGACCGCCGCCGCGGTCGGGCGTCTGCGCGAGGCCTGCGAGCGCATCGACCGCGACCCGGCCTCCCTGCGCATCTGCCAGTGCGTCGTCACCGCCCCGGACCTCGACGACGACGAGACGCGCGCGCTCGCGCACGCGCGCGCGGTCACCTACCTCCAGGCGCCCGAGTACGGCAACTCGCTCGTGAAGGCCAACGGCTGGGACCAGGCGACGGCCGAGCGCATCCGCGAGCACGCCCTCCTCGCCCGGCGGGCCGAGATGGCGGACCTCGCCTTCCACCGCGTCGAGCTCATGGAGCCGGCGAGGCTCGTGCCCGACGAGTGGATGGAGGCGAGCTGCGCCTTCGGCTCCGCGACCGACGTCGCACGGAAGCTGCGCGCCTTCCTCCACGCGGGAGCGGACGAGGTGACCACGTACGGCTCGACGCCCGGGCAGAACGCGGGGGTCGCGGAGGCGTGGTCGGCTGAGCGTGCCCGCGCCACCGCGGGCAGGTGACCGCTGCCGCGTGAGCCTGGGTTGTCGTCGTGCGCCGGCACGGCTAAGGTGGCGCCGGACATCTAGTCTAGGCACGCTGTCCACCGACGACGGAGAACCGTGGCTCCCCTCGACACCTTCGGCATCGACTCCCCGGTTGACGAGACCGGTCAGCTCATCGCGACGATCCTCAGCTTCGCGCTCGCGGCGGCGGCGGTCGCCTACGCGACCCTCCTCTGGCGCCGCGAGCGGATCTGGTGGCCGGCCGTCCTCATCGTCGGCGGCACCCTCACGTGCCTCATGGAGCCGCTCTTCGACCACCTCTACGGACTGTGGTTCCTCGAGGAGGGGCAGTGGCACCTCTACACCACTTTCGGCAGCAACCAGCCGATCTGGGTCCCGCCCGCCTACGCGGCCTTCTACGGCGGGGCGACGATCCTCGTCGTCCGCATCCTCGCGCGGCGCCCGTCGATGCGGACCGTGTGGACGATGTGGGCAGCCATCGTGGGGATGGCGCTCGCCGCCGAGATGACCTACGTCTCGATCCTGGGCGTCTACGAGTACCAGGACAGCCAGCCCTTCGTCGTCGCCGGATACCCCGTCTTCCTCGCCTTCACGAACGCGATGTCCGCCGTCGTCGGCGGCATCGTCATCTACCGCCTCGTCCCGCTGCTGCGGGGCGCTCAGCGCCTGGCGCTCGTCGCGGTCATCCCGATGACGTTCGCCGCCGACCTCTTCGGATCGGGGATCGTCTACCTGTCGATCCGCCACGGGTTCGAGGACCCGAACATGGCGCTCGTCCACCTCGGGGCGATCACGGCCGCCGGCGGGATCACGGCGACCGTCGCCCTGCTGGGCCGGGTCCTCGTCGCCGGTCAGCCGCCGCGGGAGTCGGCTCTCGTTCCCGACTCGGTGGAGTCTGCGCCGGCGGGACTCCGCGCCACGGCGCCCGACGACCGGGTGCCCGCCGGGGTGTGACGACTACGCGCGGGCCGGCGCGAACGCGTAGAGCGTCCGCCAGACGAACGTCGCGTAGGCGGCGTAGAGCCGGTCGGCCTCCGCGTCGTCCGCGATGCGCGCCATGCGGTGCTGCCCGCGCTCGCCCATCGCGAACAGGAGGCGCGCGGTCTCGTCGGGCAGGAGGTCCGGGTCGGCGAAGCCCCGCTCCTGCTGTCGGCGGATGTGGTCGCTCAGGGCGCGGACCCCGCGCTCGACGAACCGGTCGACCTCCGAGCGGATCCACGCGTCGTGCTCCGCGACGTCGAACACGACCGCCATGACGCGGGCGTGCCGACGGTACGCGTGGAGGATCTCCAGGAGGGACGCGTCGAGGGCTTCGCGCGTGACGGCCACGTCGTCGTCCGCCCACCACCGCAGCGCGGCATCCCCCAGCGCGTCGACGACCTGCAGGAACGAGGCGTGCACGAGGTCGTTGCGGTCCTCGAAGTAGACGTAGAAGCTCGCGCGCGAGATCGATGCGTCGGCGGTGAGCGTGTCGACCGTGATGTCGCCGTACTCGACGCCCTCCTCGAGCAGCTGCTCGACGATCTCCATGAGCTCGGCGCGGATCTCCTCGCGACGCCGGGCGCGCTTGCTCGGTGCGCGGCTGCCGTCGGACACCGTCATCGCCGAGCGCCGCCCGGCCGGTAGAGCGTGCTCCAGAGGATGTCCGTCAGGCCGCGGAGCAGACGCTCGCGCTCCTGGGGTCCCGCCGGGGCGAAGAGCCGCCCGAGCGCGCGCTCGGTCATCCAGCACACCCAGCCGGACATCGACCACGCATCGAGATCGCCGTCCATCGTCCCGTTCGCCTGGCAGGCGCGGATGTGGTCGGCGTAGCGCACCCGCGCGCCGTCGATGAGCGCGGTGTACTGCGCACGGACGCGCGGGTCGCTCGTCGCGGTCTCGACGACGGCCTGCATGAGCGCCTGGTGGGGGACGAAGGCCTCGACGATCTTGCGCAGCGTCTCCTCCAGCTCGACCCGCGTGACGGTCGGGGAGAGGTCCCACCACGCGTTCGCCGCCTGCAGCAGGTCCGACATGACGTCGCCCGCGAGCGCGGTGAGGACGTCGGTCTTGTCGTCGAAGTACGCGTAGAACGTCGAGCGCGAGATCCCGGCCTCCCCGGCGAGGCGCTCGACGCTGATCGAGCCGAACGGGGCGCCCTGCGCGGCGAGACGCTGGACGGCGCCGAGGAGGTCGCGCTCGATCTCCTGCCGGCGGTCGTCGTGGCGGGTGCGGGTGGGCGGCGATGACGCCATGGACGGACGAAGTGTACGGGCGCCCCCGTCCGCTCCGCGAGCCTCACGACCGGCCGGACCGCGCCGATGCGAGCCGGGCGACCGCCTCTGCGCGGTTCGCCGCGCCGAGCTTCCGGAGGATGCTCGAGACGTGGCTCTTCACGGTCTCGGGGGAGAGGACGAGGGCCGCCGCGATGTCGCGGTTGGAGCGACCCTCCGCGATGAGCGCGGCGATGCTCGCCTCGCGGGCCGTGAGGCGCCCCGACGTGACGGCGTCGTCGATGCCTGGAGCGGAGACGGCGCGCGGGAAGCTCGGACCGTGCCCCGACTCCGTCGGAACCGTGATCGGCCCGTGCGTCACCTCACGCGCCAGCGCTTGCATCGAGAGGGACGCCTGGCGAACCTCGTCGTGCAGCTCGGTCGCCCGCACCCTGAGGACGACGATCTCGAGGGCCGCGGCGACGCCGTGCCCGAGCGCCGTGAGTCGCAGCTCGTCCTGCGCGGACACCGGGGGGTCGGCGCGCTCCGCGAGGACGAGCGCCACCGCGCGGGCCTCCGGCGTCACGGCCGCCACCGCGATGTGCGCCAGCCCGAGGTGCGCCGCGACGGCGCTCTGTCGGTCCGCAGCCATCGGCGCCGCGCTCCCCGGTCGCCGGACGAGCTCGCTCTCGAGGCTCCCGGGCACGAGGGGGACGGGTGAGGCGAGGAGCGTGCGTCGCAGCGCCTCGCTCTCGGCGTGCGCGATCGGGACGGAGCCGCGCGTCGTGAGCTCGTCGTGCGTGACGGTGAGGACGACGCAGCGGTCGTACCCGCCCAGCTCGCGCACCTCGCGCGCGGCGAGGGCGAACAGCTCGGCCGGGCCGTCCGCGCCGCGCAGCCGACGGTAGAAGGCTGCCGCCTCGATCGCGGGGTCACGGGGAGCGCCGTCCATGGCGCCATGCTGCCACGCAGCGGAGGCAGGCGTCCGTGCGATAGTCGTCGTGTCTGGACGACATGTCCGAGGATCGATTATGGTCGAGCCCCGGCGGAGAGCGAGGGACGGGAGAAAGCGACGGTGTCACGACTCATGCGAGGAGACGGGATGACGAGCGGCCGTGCCGAGGGGCTCTCGCGCGATCTCCGTGACGCGCTCGTGCGCGCCGTCGGCGCCGAGGACTCGGCGCTCGAGCGGCTCCGCCACGCGCGACTCACCGTCGCCTTCCGCGTCACCGGCGCGGCCGAGAGCACGACCCTGCTCCTGGACCGCACGCCCTTCGAGGTCGTCGACGGCAGCGACGCGGAGGTCGTCCTCGAGCTCGGCCCCGAGGCCGCCGAGCTCTTCGTCCGCGGCGCGCTCTCGATGCCGTCGGCCGTCGTCGCCGGCGACGTGCGCCACCAGGGCCCCGTGCGCCGCTACATGGAGATCGACCCGATCATCCGGCACGCCTTGTCCGTGATGGATGATCGCGAGCCCCTCGAGCCGGTGCGGCGGCCGGCCCTCGGGCGTCTGGACCCCGACCTGCTCGCGATCGAGACGCGCGGCCTCCACAAGAGCTTCGGCTCGTCGGCCGTCCTGCAGGGCCTCGACGTGCAGATCCCCGAGGGGGTCGTCTCCGTCGTGCTCGGGCCCTCCGGCACCGGCAAGAGCGTCCTCCTGCAGCACATCATCGGCATCATGGAGCCGGACGCCGGCGACGTCCTCATCCGCGGACGCTCCCTCGCCGCGATGAGTCGCTCCGAGGTGCTCGCCCTCCGCCGCGAGATCGGCGTGATGTTCCAGGACGGTGCGCTCTTCAGCGCGATGAACGTCTACGACAACGTCGCGTTCCCGCTCCGTCAGCACACGGACTTCGACGAGTCCGAGGTCCGCGAGGTCGTCATGCACCACCTCGCGAGCGTCGGGCTCGCGGACGCGGTCGACCGGATGCCGAGCGAGCTGTCGGGTGGCATGCGCAAGCGCGCCGGCCTCGCGCGCGCCCTCGTCCTCAACGCCGGCATCGTCCTGTGCGACGAGCCGGACTCGGGCCTCGATCCGGTCCGGACCGCGCTCCTGGGCGATCTCCTCGCCGAGCAGCACGAGCTCCACGGCGGGACGATGGTCGTCGTCACCCACAACGTCATGCTCGCCAAGCACCTCGCCGACCACATGACGATCGTCTGGCGCGGCGAGGTCCTCGAGTCCGGGTTCGCCGCCGACGTGCTCGAGTCGGAGACGGAGTTCGTCCAGCAGTTCCTCGCCGGCGAGGCGCAGGGCCCGCTGGGCATGGACGCCTGAGCGGCCCGAACCGCCCAAAGACCCCTGTTCGGGGGAGGCGGTTCCCCCACATGCGCCATAGGCTCGGACAGTGCGTCTAGTCAAGATGACCAGCGGTATGGGAGGGGTCGTCGAGAAGCCGCGTGCATTGGCCGCGCCGCGAGAGACCGCCGTGGAGGACGCCTTCGCGCGATCGCTCGTCTACGGGGCGCTGCGCAGCGTGTGGGAGACGTTCCTCCTCGCGCCGAAGACCCTGCGCCTCATGGTGACGCCGCCGTTCAGGTGGATGCCCGACGCGATCGTCGAGGCGAACCTCAACATCCGGCGCTGCATCGTCCCGCTCGCCATCTCCCAGGTCATCTGGCTCTGGGGCTTCGGCATCCTCAACTTCGGCGAGGTGGCCTACGCGCTGGGCGTCGCCGACCGCGCTCCCGGCGGGGTCTTCGTCGGCTACGTCCGCGAGGTCGCGACCTGGATCACGATGATGATCCTCGCCGGAGTCGCGGGGAGCGCCCTCGCGGCCGACCTCGGTGCGCGCAAGGTCCGGGAGGAGCTCGACGCCCTCTCGGTCCTCGGCGTCGACATGCTGCGCACGCTCATCCTGCCGCGCGTCGTCGCGATGGTCTTCAGCGCGCTCGTCCTCGGCCTCCTCGGCCTGTTCGTCTCGATCCTCGCCTTCTACGTCATCGCGACGCCGGCCCTCGGATACACGCACGCGGCCGCGCTGGAGAGCATCTACCTCAACATCCAGCCGCTCGACCTCATCTCGTCGTTCGTCAAGCACGCGCTGATGGGGTTCTTCATCGCGCTCGTCGCCTGTCAGCGCGGCCTCTCCACCCGCGGCGGCGCAGAGGGCGTCGGCATCACCGTCACCCAGACGGTCATCGTGTCGTTCTTCGGGATCTGGGTGACGAACAGCCTCTGGAACGTGGGTCTCCTCACGCTCTTCCCGGACCTGCTGGTGCTCAAGGGCTGACGATGGCGACGACCGAGAGCTCCATCCCGAAGCCCATCGCGATCCCCAAGGCGAAGGAGCCGCGCCGCGGCTTCTTCAACGAGATCGGCGAGCTCGTCGTCTTCTCCGGGCGTGCGATCGTCGCGCTCGCAGGGACGCCCCGCTACTTCTCCGAGGCCGTCCGGCTCGGGGCGGGGATGATCCGCCGCACGAGCTTCCTGCTGCTCGCGATGAACGTCTTCCTCGGGTTCAGCGTCGCGTCGTTCGGCTTCTTCTTCCTGCGGACGATCGGCGCGGGCGACTTCGTCGGCGTCTTCACAGGCCTCCTCACGCAGCGCCAGACGTCGATGACGATGTACGGCTACGTCCTCGCCGCGAGCATCTGCTGCGCGATCACCGCCGAGATCGGCGCCGCCCGCATCCAGCAGGAGATCGACGCGTACGAGTCCACCGGCGTGGACCCCATGCAGTACATCGTCGGGCCGCGCATCCTCGCGGGGCTCCTCTTCGTCCCGGCCGCCGCGATCATCAGCCTTCTCGGGCAGAACCTCGGCAACTTCCTCGAGGTCGTCGTCGTCCTCCAGGGCAACGGCGCGCGCCAGTTCCTCGACGTCACGTTCAGCGTGCAGAGCGTGACCGGCCACCTCTACACCTTCATCACGTTCGTCTGGGTGACCGTCCCCTGTCTCGTCGTCGCGACCTTCTACGGGATGCGGGCGAGCGGAGGGTCGGTCGGCGTCGGAGCCGCGGTCGCGAAGGCGCTGATGATCAACCTCATCCTCGTCCACGTCATCACGGCGTTCTCGGGGGTCTTCTTCTACGGGCCGAACAACCTCAACCTCCCGATCGTGTGATGGCGGCGCAGACGACATCACGGGCGGTGGGCGTCGGCCTCCTCGTCGTCGTCGTGGCGATCGCCGCGTTCGTCGTCGGCAGCCGCGACGCCGGCGGCGCCCATGAGCTCACCGCGACCGTCGACGAGGCGACGAACCTCATCGAGGGGCTGGAGGTCGAGGCCGGCGGCAAGGTCGTCGGCGCGATCGGCGGCATCGACCCCGTCGACGGCGGGCGGCGTGCGCGGATCACGCTCGACATCCGCGACGACGACGTCTGGCCGATCCCCCGGGGCTCGCGCTTCACGGTTCGCTGGGGCGGGACGGCAGCGTTCACGAACCGCTACGTCGTCGTCGAGCTCGGGCCCGAGGACGCGCCGGGGTACTCCGACGGTGACGAGATCGCCGCGGAGGACTTCCGCACCCCGGTCGAGGTCGACCAGATCCTCACGAGCTTCGACGACGGCGTGCGCACCGACCTCAAGTCGTTCGTCAACCGGTCGGGGATCGCGCTCGAGCGTGCCGAGGACGGGCTCACCGAGACGCTGGAGGAGGCGCCGGCAGCGCTCGAGGAGGCCAAGCACCTCATCGGCGACCTCACCGCCGATCGCGGTGCGCTCGGAACGACCCTGCGCCGGACCGACGCGGTCGTCGACTCCATCCGGCGCGCGGACCCCGGGATCTCGACGCTCCTCGAGGGCGCGGCCGGCACGTTCGACGCGATCGCGGACCGCAGCGCCGAGCTCGAGCGCACGGCCTCGCAGATGCCCGCGACCCTGCGGCAGGTCCGCACGACGCTCGATCGCGCCGACGGGACGCTCGCCGAGGTCGGCGAGCTCGCGGCCGAGATCCGGCCGGGCGTCCGTGAGCTGCGTGCCGTCGCGAGCCCCGTCGACGCCGTCCTCGCCTCGCTCGACGAGGTCGCGCCCGACGCCCGGGCGGCGCTGCGGACGGTTCGCGAGGACGGCGACGGCATCAACGCCTTCGTCGGGCGCCTCACGACCCTCGCCCCGCAGCTCTCGAGCCTCGCCGACGGCGCGAACGAGAACCTGAAGTGCATCCGGCCCTACGCGCCCGAGCTCGCGGCGCTCATGATGACGTGGGCCGACTTCCTCTCCTGGAGCGACGGCAAGGACAAGATCCTCCGGGCGCAGGTCCAGAACTTCCTCCCCGCCCAGCACAACGACATCCCGTTCAGCCCCGAGCAGGCCGCCGAGCGGTACCCCGGTCTGCGCTACGGGTTCCCGCGCCCGCCCGGCTACAACGCCGGCCAGCCGTGGTTCCTCCCCGAGTGCGGCGCAGGCCGCGACGCGATCGACCCGTCGAAGGACCAGGAGGCGAAGGTCGGGAAGGGCACCCTCGTCCCCTCCGCGCGCACGGAGGGGTCGAAGTGAGCGCGCCCCGGATCGCCGTCCGCCTCCTCGCGCTCGCGGCCGTCGCCGTCGCCGCGGCCGTCGTCCTCGGCGGCGGGGACGACAAGTACGTCGTCGAGCTGCGCATGGCGAACGCCGGCGGCCTGAAGGACGGCTCGCCCGTCACGATCGGCGGCGTCCAGATCGGCAAGGTGAAGATGGGCGTCGACACGGAGGCCGACGAGGCCGTCGCGAGGCTCGAGATCGACGAGGAGCACGCCCCCGTCGGCATGGACGCGACCGCGGTCATCTCGGCCCAGAACATCCTCGGCCAGAAGTCCGTGCAGCTCCGGCCCGGCGACCTCGCCGACCCCGCGCCGTCGGGGACCGCGATCGGCGACGATCGCGTCACCGAGTCGACGGACCTCGACCGCGTCATCAGCGTCCTCGACGCCGACACGCGCACGCGGCTCGCCGTCTTCATCAATGAGGCCGGCGCGGCGTTCACCGGCCGCGAGGCGGACTTCAACCGCTTCCTGAAGGACATCGGCCCCGCGATCGGGGACGCGACCGAGGTCGTCGAGCAGCTCGCGGCCGACAACCGCAGCCTCGGCCGGCTCCTCGAGACGACGGACCGCTTCGTCGCGGAGGTCACCGACCGCAAGGAGGACGTCGTCGCGGCCATCGACTCGATGGGCCACGTCTCCGAGACCGTCGCGACGAAGCGCGGCGAGCTCCGCACCACCCTGGCGTCGGCGCCAGGGGCGCTCGACACCCTCCAGCGCTTCCTCGGCGAGCTCGAGGCCGCGACCGGACCGCTCGGGGCCGCCGCCCGGCGCGTCTCGGCGACCGCGGAGCCGCTCGAGGCGACGCTCGCTCAGCTCGAGCCCTTCCGCCGCGCCGCCGACCCGGCGCTCCGCGAGGCCGTCGCCGTCGCCCCGGACCTCGTCCGCCTCGGGGACCGCGCGACGCCCGTCCTGCAGGAGGCCCGCCCGACTCTGCGGCGGCTCGCCACGACGAGCGCCGACGAGCTGCCCGCGGCGAGCCGCGTCATCGACCGCGGTCTCAACAACACCCTCGCGGTCATCGAGAACTGGGCGGGAGCCATCCAGCTGCGCGACCAGCTCTCGCACATCTTCCGCGGCGAGGCGTCCTTCGCCCCGGACGCGATCAACAGCCTGCTGGAGCGGGCCGCGTCGCAGGGGCGCGGCGCCACGAAGAAGGCCCCCGAGGCGGCCGCCCCGGCTCCGCCGGGTCCGAAGCCCGCACCCTCGCCGCAGAAGGAGAAGCCCGCCGTCCGGCTCCCCGGCCTCCCGCCGATCGAGGTGCCCGACCTCGAGGAGACGGTGAAGGGCACCGTCGACGGCGTGAGCGGCGTCCTCGACGGCGACGGCGGCAAGCGCACCCCGGCGCCGTCCGCCGGCGACCGGCAGCCACTCCTCGACTACCTCCTCGGCGGCTGATGGCACGGCTCCGTCCACAGAGGCGCACGCGCCGCCGCGACACCCCGCCCGTCGGCCGGACCGCGTTCGGCGGTCTCGTCGTGTGCGTCGCCCTCGCGGTCATCGCGTGGCAGGCGCTCAGCATCTACAGCGGCGTCCCCGGCAGGGACTACTCGACCTTCTACGTCTCGACGCCGCAGGTCGGCAACCTCCTCAGCCACGATCCCGTCCGCATCGCCGGCGCGCGGATCGGCCAGGTCCTCGACCGCGACGTCGGCCCGGACGGCGACCCCCGCATCGAGCTCCAGGTCGAGCCGGGCGTCGAGATCCCCGCGGACACGACCGTCGCCGTCCGCGGGGCGGGTCTGCTCGGTGCGCGCTACATCGAGCTCGTGCCCGGCCGCAGCCCCGAGACCCTCGCCGAGGGGGCGACGATCGAGGGCGAGTCCGACAGCTACACCTTCGGCCTCACCGAGGCGCTCGACACCTTCGACGAGGAGACGCGGGGCGGTCTCGGCGCGACGATCCGCGGTCTCGGCGAGGGCCTCTTCGGGCACGGCGAGGCGCTCAACGACGGCATCCACGCGGCGGGGACGCGGTCGAAGCCGTTCGGCGAGTTCGCGGCCGAGGTGCTCGAGCGCGAGGGCGCCGCCGGTCGCCTCGTGCCGTCGCTCGCGGCCGCGACCGCTCCCCTCGATCGCGATCGCGAGGCGCTCACCGACCTGTCGCCCGGCACCGTCGCCGCGCTCCAGCCGTTCGTCGAGACGCGTGAGGAGCTCCGCGAGACGCTCGACGCCGCGACGCCGTCCCTGCGCACGATGCGCGCCGGCCTCGCGAGCGGCACGCGCCTCGTCTCGCGCGTTCGGACCGCCTCCGACCAGGCGTCGCGCACCCTCGCCTCCGCGCCGCGCGGCCTCCGCGGTCTCACCGCCCTGCTCCGCGAGAGCGACGAGCCGCTCCGTCGTGCGACGTCGCTCCTCGAGGCGGCCGGGCCGGCCATCCCCGGCGCTCTGCGCATCACCGATGCCCTGCGACCGGTGCTCGCGCCCGCCCGCGAGATGCTCGAGGAGCTCTCGCCGACGCTGCGCGAGGTCGACCGCTACGAGTGCGACATCGTCAACTTCGGCCTCACGATGCGGAGCATGACCGGGTACAAGCAGCCCGGCGAGGGTCCGCTCGGGCCGACGCAGGCCTTCCGCCTCCAGATGGTGCTCCCGCTGTCGGGCGACGTCGTCGGGGTCCGCGACGACTCCGGCTTCAACAAGCGCGAGCAGGTCGTCGCCCCCTGCACCTACCTCGCGAAGCCCTACCCACAGCTCCTCCCGGGAGGCGGACGGTGACCGCGTTCTTCAAGGACCTCACCGCGCGGCGCGGGCTCGGGTGGCTGGGCGCCATCGCCTTCGGCCTCTTCCTCTTCGTCACGTGGGCGTGGTACTTCGGCGCCGCGCAGGAGCTCTTCCGCGACAAGGGCCGCGAGATCAAGGCCGTGTTCCCCCACGCCCAGCAGCTGCGCGAGGGGGACCTCGTCCGCGTCGACGGCCGCGAGGAGGGCATCGTCACGGGCATCGAGGACACGGGCGAGGGCCGCGGGGCGCTCGTGACGATGGACGTGTCCGAGGACGCCGGCCCCCTCTACGCCGACGTCGAGGCGGAGCTGCGGTGGAAGAACCTCCTCGGCGGCGCCTTCTACATCGAGCTCGACCGCGGCACGCCCGGGGCCGGCGACCTCGGGTCGCGGATCATCCCGCGTGACCAGACCGTCTCGCAGGTCGAGCTCGACGACATCACGAGCGTCCTGCGCGACGACGCCCGGCGCGGCCTTCTCACCATGCCCGGCGAGCTCAGCCGGGGCCTCCGCGATCCCGACGTGCCGGCGGACCTCCTCGAGACGGTCGGCGGCGCCTCGCCGAGCCTCGCGGCCGGCGCGAACGCCGCCCGGGGCCTCGACGAGGACCGCGATCTCCGCCGCGTCCTCACCGGCACCGCGGCGGCGATGACGGCGCTCGACGCGCCGCGCGACGAGCTGCGCGCGCTCGTCGCCGGGGCCGGGGCGACCCTGCGCACGACGGCCGGACGAGCGCAGGCCATCCGCGCGACGCTCGCCGACGGCCCAGTCGTCACCCGCGACGTGCAGAGCACCCTCGCGCGCCTCGACACGACGCTCGAGGGCGCGGACGGCCTCGTCGCCGAGCTGCGACGCTCGGCGAAGGACGTCGCGCCGACGCTCTCCGACCTGCGGCCGACGCTCCGCACGACCTCGCGCCTCCTCGACCGCACGCGGCCGCTCGTCCGGTCCCTGCGCCCCGCGGTCGAGTCGCTCGCGTCGACCGGCGTCGCGGGCGTGCCGCTGCTCGACGAGCTGCAGCCCGGCATCGACCGCTTCGACGAGACGATCTTCCCCTACCTCGCCGAGCCCGATCCCGAGACGGGCAAGCCGACGAGCGTGATGATCGGCGGCACCGCCGCGGGCTTCGGCGGGTCCGCCGGCCAGCAGGACGCCAACGGCCACTTCATCCGCTTCCCGGCGTCCGCGGGCACCGAGTCCGTGTACCTGCCCTGCAAGTCGCAGGTCTTCGACCCGACGAAGGCCCAGCTCCTCGTCTGCGACGAGCTCGACGAGGCGCTCAAGACGTACCTGGAGTACGTCCCCGCGCTGTCGCAGCAGCCGATGGCGAAGAAGGGAGGCGCGCCGTGAAGGATCCCCGCGACCGCATGACCTGGGGGCTCACCGCCGCGCGCGTCCGGCTCGAGCTCCGCCGGTCGGTCACCCATCTGCCGACCTACGTCCTCGCCGCGATCGTCACCGTCGTCGGCGGCGCGCTCATCTTCAGCGAGCTGAGCAACACGCTCTTCAAGAGCACGAAGGAGCTGCGCTTCGCGATCGACGACGCGTACGGCGTCCTACCGGGCGTCGACGACGTCCGCTACCGCGGCGTCCCGGCCGGCACGATCATGGAGATCGAACGCGGAGCAGACGCGCAGCCGGTGCTCCGCGTGAAGCTCCGCGACGACTTCCCGGTCTACGAGGACGTCCGCGCCGAGCTGCGCCCGCAGACCCCTCTCAACGATCAGTTCCTCGACATCGTCGACCCGGGGACGCCGGGCGCCGGCGAGCTCGACGAAGGCGACGTCGTCCCGGCGAACCGGACGGCGACGAACGTCAAGATCAACGATGTCCTCAACACGCTCGAGGCGAGCGAGCGCACCCGCCTCGGCCAGCTCCTCGACAACCTCGGCAACGGGCTCGACGATCGCGGCCACGCGCTGCGCGCAGCCGTCGCCGAGTTCACGCCCTTCGTCGCCAACGCCGAGCGCATCACCGACGAGCTCGCGGCGCGTCGCCGGATCACGAAGCGCCTCGTCCGCAACGCCGGCGTCCTCACCGAGGCGCTCGGCGAGCGTGAGGAATCGCTGCGCCGACTCGTCCGGGAAGGCAGCGCGTCGCTCGGCACGCTCCAGGAGGGCTCACGCGACCTCGACGCGACCATCGGCGAGTTGCCGCAGACGACGCGCTCGGTGCGCTCGAGCTTCGCCGCCGTCCGCACCGTCGTCGACGATCTCGATCGCGCGGTGGGCGATCTGCGTCCGATCGCGGCGGGCCTGCCCGAGAACCTCGAGACCGTCCGCCGACTCGAGACGACGCTCGGGCCCGCGGTCCGTCGTCTCGGCACCCCGGTCGATCGCCTCGTGCCGCTCGCCCGCGCGCTGCGCCCGGTCGCCGGCGACCTCGCCGACACGATCGGCGCGCTCCGGCCCCAGGCGGACTCGTTCGACAAGCTCTCACGCGGGCTCGTCGTCTGCGAGGCGGGCATCAAGGGGTTCTTCCAGTGGAACACGTCGCTCACGAAGTTCGGTGACGTCCGCGGCCCGATCCCGCGCGGCAACCTCGCGGTCAACTACCCCGACCTCGGGCTGGCGAACGTCCCGAAGCGCGAGCCGAAGAAGAACTGCGCCGGCGGGACGACGCTCGACGGCCGGGTGCCGACCGCAAAGGACGAGGGCTGATGGCCGAGCGCGGCAGGTTCAAGTCCCACCTCCTCAGCCTCCTCCTCTTCACCGGGGTCGCGGTCGCCTTCGCCCTCTTCGTCTTCGAGCGCGGAGGGGCGCTCGACGTCGGCGAGAAGTACGAGCTCTCCGCCTTCATCCCGAGCGGGGCGGCGCTCGCCGAAGGCTCGCGCGTCACCGTCGCCGGGGCTCACGTCGGCAGCGTCGCCGAGGTGAAGCGCCTCGGCACGGGCGCGCGGATCAAGCTCGAGATCGACGACGACCGCGTGACGCCGCTGCCCGCCGACTCGCGCGTCCAGATCCGCCAGCACACGCCCGTCGGCGAGAACTACATCGCCGTCACCGTCGGCGACGCGCGTGAGACGCTCGCCGACGGCGGCACGCTGCCCGTCGAGCAGGGCGACGAGTTCGTCGACGTCGATCAGCTCCTCAGCTTCCTCCAGGGCGAGACGCGCGACCGCGCACGCAAGACGATCCGGAGCCTCGGCGGCGCGCTCGACGGTCGCGGCGGACAGCTCAACGAGGTGGTCGGCGACGGCGCCGAGTTCCTCACCAGCTCGGAGCGGCTCGTCGACGTCCTCCACCGGGAGCGGCGGCAGGCGTCGCGTCTCGTCCAGCAGCTCGGCGACGTCACCGCGGCGATCGGGCAGCGCGACACGGCCATCCAGACGCTGGCTCGGCGGGGACGCGTCGCGCTCGGCGCCGTCGGGCGCCAGGATGCGGCGCTCGCTCAGACGGTGCGCGAGCTGCCCTCGACGCTGCGGTCCGTGCAGCGCACGAGCGCGACGGTCGGCCGCGTCTCGCCCGTGACGACGGCGGTCGTCGACGAGGCGTCGGCGGCGCTCGCGAGGCTGCGACCCGCGGTCGACCGGCTGCCGTCGGCGACGACGGCCGGCCGCGGCGTCGTGCGCGAGCTGTCGGGGGCGGCCCCGGTCCTCGAGGCGACCCTCGACGGGGTCACCGCGCTCTCGCCGCCGCTCTCCGCGGCGCTGCCGAAGCTGCGCAAAGCCGTCTGCGAGATCACGCCGATCGCCCGTCACCTGGGGCCGTACATGCCGGAGGGCCTCCACATCCTCATGGGCCTCGGGTCGGCGTCGAACAGCTACGACGCGACCGGCAACCTCATCCGCCTCGCGCCCATCTTCAGCGAGAACTCGGTGAGCGGCCTGCCCGCGGACATGTCGGAGGCGATCACGAAGACGCTCTACACGACCCCGCAGACCGCCGTGAACTACGACCCCTACCCGAAGCCGGGATCCCTCGGGAACACCGGAGCGACGTCGAACGTGCCGCTCGGCCCCGAGAAGGTCCCCGAGTCGGGCGACGTGTACCCCAGGATCAAGGCGGACTGCTGACCCATGGCCATCCACGAACGCACGGACACTCCGACGACGACCACGAGCCCGCCCGGAGGCGCGCTCGACGCGAAGGTGTCGGTCCTCGGCGTCGGCGCCGTCGAGATGCCCGAGCTCACCCGCGATGCGAACGGCGTCGAGCGACGCGGCATGGTCGGATGGTTCGCGGTCGCGGGCGTCGTCCTCGCGACGATCGCGTTCTCGGTCTGGGCCCAGTGGATCTTCTCGGGCACCGAGTTCTCGCCCGCGCCGATCTTCCCGCCCGACGAGCTCCCCACGTGGCGTGAGGTCCTCCTGCGCATCGAGGAGGCGCTGAGCGTCGGCGAGATGATGCTCCTCGTCACCTTCGTGGCGATCATCCCGCTGCGCCGCTACGGCCGCCTCGGGCTCGATGCGAAGATCGCGGTCGGCTGCCTCATCGGCAGCATCACCGACGGGGTGCTCAACATGCACCAGTACCTCTTCGCGTGGAACGCGCACTCGGTGAACATGGGCTCGTGGGCGGCGTTCATGCCGACGAACTCGCCCGACCACCAGTCCCGCTACGCCGAGGCGCTCCTCTGGGGCATCCCGATGTACACGTACTTCTGCATCGGCGTCGCGATCGCCGGCTGCGCGTTCATCACGCGCTGGCGCCGGCGCAACCCGGCGCTCTCGAACGCCCGCGCGCTCGCGACGATCTTCGGGCTGGCGTTCGTCTTCGACTTCGTCGTCGAGAACATCTTCATCCGGACGTCGCACGCCTACGCCTTCGCGAAGACGCCGTCCGAGCTCACGCTGTGGGACGGGTCGCAGTACCAGTTCCCCCTCTACGAGTCGTTCCTCGTCGCGATGCTCGGCGTGTTCTTCACCGCGCTGCGCCTCAGCGCGCTCGACTCGCCCGATGGCCTCTCGTTCGTCGAGCGCGGATCGCACCGCCTCCCGCGGCGGCTGCGCGAGCCGGCGCGCTGGTTCGCGGTCATCGGCTTCGCGATCCTCTGCCTCCTCTTCATCTACCACCTGCCCTTCCAGTTCTTCGGCCTCAACGGCGACTCCGTGGCCGACCTGCCGTCCTACATGCTCCCCGGCGACTGATGGCGATCGCCGACCACCTGCGGACGGGGCGCGACGTCGCCCGCATCGCGGCGAGCGTCGCGGAGGAGCGCGTCCGCCCGAGCCCTCCGCCGACGACGCTCGGCGAGGTCCCGGCGTCGGCGGACCGCCTCACGAAGGAGTGGCTCACCGCCGCGTTGTGCCGCGAGACGCCGGGCGCTCGCGTCGTCGGCTTCGAGCTCGGAGGCGGGCATGTCGGCACGAGCGCCCGGCGAGCGCTGCGGGTCGAGTACGACGAGGCCGGGCGGGCCGCAGGTCTCCCGGAGCACGTCTACACGAAGTCGACGCCGTCGTTCGTCACCCGCCTGCTGGTCGGGATCACCGGCGCCGCCGCCGGCGAGGCGCTCTTCTACACGTCGATCCGCAAGGAGCTCGACGTCGGCGCGCCGCAGGGGTACTACGGCGCGTTCGACCCGCGCAGCTCGCGCTCGCTCATCCTCATGGAGGACATCGCGACCACGCGCGGCGCGACCTTCGGCAACGCCGCGATCCACGTCGATCGGCCGGGGGCCGAGTCGATGGTGCGCGAGATGGCGAGCTACCACGGGGCGATGTGGGAGGACCCGCGCCTGCGCGGCGAGTGGGCCGTGCTGCGCGACGCACTCGAGTTCCAGAAGGAGTTCAACGCGAAGGCGCGGTTCGACCTCGGCGCGAAGCTCGGGTGGCGGCAGGCCGGCGACCTCATCCCGAGGGAGCTCCAGCCGCGCCGCGGCGAGCTGTGGCCGACGGCGATGCGCTCGCTCGAGCTCGCGGTCGCGGGACCGCAGACGCTGCTCCATCAGGACACCCACCCCGCGAACTGGTTCCGGACGCCCGACGGCACGCTGCGCCTCTACGACTGGCAGGGCATCGCCCGCGGCGGGTGGGGCGTCGACGTCAGCTACGCGATCTCGGCGGCGCTCGAGGTGGAGGACCGCCGGAACTGGGAGAGGGACCTCATCGCCCTCTACGTCGAGGAGCTCGTCCGCGCCGGGGGTCCGTCCCTCTCGATCGACGAGGCCTTCCTCCACTACCGCCAGCAGATGTTCCACGGACTCATCTTCTGGCTCTACACGCTCGCCTTCGTGAAGGTCTCCGAGCTGCAGCCGGAGGAGCACTGCCGGCTCATCGTCGGTCGCACCGCGCAGGCGGTCGCCGACCTCGACAGCTTCGGCGCCGTCGGCGCCGCGGGCTGACCGCGTCCGGATCGTCCGCCGCGCGCGGGCCGGGGCGTGTCAGGGAGTCGTGCCCCGGCCCTGCGCGGTGACGTCCGGCCCCGGGGAGGGAGAGAGAGCACCCGGGGTCCATCGATCGGACAGCACGATCGTACCAGCTGTCCGAACAAGGTGTTCGATTTCCTTTTTCTTCGTCCCGTGTCGGCGCGGCTAGCCGAGGCGCCGGGGCGCGAACTCGTACAGGGTGCGCCACACGATGTCCGCGTAGGCGTCGACGGCGGCGTCCCACTCCTCGCCGTCGAGCATGCGTGTCAGCCGGTGCTGTCCGCGCTCGGCCATCCAGAACAGCCACGCGGCCGTCTCGTCCGGGGGCAGCGTGGGATCCGCCCATCCCTCGGCTTGGAGCGCCTCGATGTGGCGCCGCAGTCCGCCGATCCCGCGGGCCATGAACGCATCGACCTCCTCGCGGAGCGTGGGGTCGTAGGCAGCAGCGTCGAACACCGTCGCCATCACCCGGGCATGCGGGTGGTAGATGCCCAGGACGTCGGCGAGCGCGTCGCGCAGCCGGTTCCGCGTGAGCGCGGAGGCGTCCAGGCGCCACCAGGCGAGGGCGGGCTCGTCGAGCTCTTCGATCGCGGCGAGGAACGATGCGTGGAGGAGGTCGGACTTGTCCTCGAAGTAGATGTAGAACGTCGAGCGGGAGACGCCGGCCTCCTCGACGAGGCGGTCGACGCTGATCTCCGCGTACTCGACGCCCTCGTCGAGGAGCCGCTCGACCACCGTCATGAGCTGCGCGCGCAGCTCCTCACGGCGGCGGGTGCGGCGGCTCGTGGACCGGCGGGTCACCAAGGGCACGTCAGCGCGTCCCCGCGTAGAGGGTGTTCCAGACGATCTCGCTGAGCGCGGTCACGAGCCGGTCGCGTCGCGCGTCGTCGGCCGGCGCGACCGCGCGGCTGAGGCCGCGCTCGGTCATGAGGGTGAGCCAGGCGGCCGTCCACTCGGGATCGAGGGCGGGCGCGACGGAGCCGGCGGCCTGTCCGGCTTCGATGTGCGCCCGCACCTCGCTGCGCGCGCGATCGACGAGCGCCGAGTAGCGGTCGCGGACACGCGGGTCGTAGCCGGCGACCTCGGCGACGGCCTCCATGACGACCCTGTGTCGCAGGTAGGTGTCGACGATCACCTGCATGGCGTCGCGGAGCTCCTGCGGCGCCGCGGTGTCCGGGAGGTGCCACCACGTCTGCGCTGCAGCGATGATCTCGCTGATGACCTCGTCGGCCAGCGCGCCGAGGAGGCTCGCCTTGTCCTCGAAGTACACGTAGAACGTCGAGCGCGAGATGTCCGCCTCCTTCACGAGGCGGTCGACGCTCAGCTCGGTGAAGGACTCCCCGGTCCGGGCGGTGAGGCGCTCGGTGGCCGCGAGCAGACCGCGCCGGATCTCGTCGCGACGGGCGGCACGCTGCGCGCGCGTACGGGTCGTCGGGGGCATGGCCGGACAAAGTGTACGGCGAGGGCGGACGCTCTGGACCCTGTGGCCAGACCAACAGTGTGGACAACTCGCCCGGACAAATCGTACGATCACGCGCCGACGATCCGGGGACCGGTGCCGCCGGTGCTGGAGAAGCTGAAGGCGGCGCTCGAGACGACCGGGTCGTCGCCTCTACTCGCCGCGCTCGAGCTCCTTGGGCACCTGCGCGGCGATCCGCTTGTCGTAGCCCGAGCGTGCCGACTCGTC
Organism: Paraconexibacter sp.; assembly: GCF_059438195.1. Taxonomy (NCBI): domain Bacteria; kingdom Bacillati; phylum Actinomycetota; class Thermoleophilia; order Solirubrobacterales; family Paraconexibacteraceae; genus Paraconexibacter; species Paraconexibacter sp. The sequence continues at coordinate 85,002 of NZ_JBLKKY010000004.1, read as the reverse complement.
GATCTCGAGGAACGTCCTGTCGGCGCCGAGGCCGCGGTTGATCGCGTCACGCAGCCGGCGGCCGAGGAGCGGCTGGGTCGTGACGACGCCGCCGAGGACCTTCGGGACGAACACGTCGGGCTGGGGCCGGCGCACCGCCGCGACGATCGCCCGGGCGACGTCCTCCGGCTCGACGTTCTTCACGAAGCGCGTCCCCTTCGTGCCGGCGATGAGCTCGGTGTTCGTGAAGGACGGCATGACGCAGGTGAAGTCGATGCCGCTGTCGCGGAACTCGACGCGGGCCGTCTCGGTCGCCGAGACGACGGCCGCCTTCGTCGCGGCGTAGGTGAGGCCGCCCGGCACCGGTGACTTCCCGGCGACCGAGGCGACGTTGATGACGTGCCCGCGGCGGCGGGCGACCATGGCCGGAAGCCCGGCCTTCATCCCGTTGAGCACGCCGAGCACGTTGACGCCGAGCGCCCTCTCGGCGGTCGCGGGCGACTCGTCGAGGAACGGGCCGATCGGCATGATCCCCGCGTTGTTGACGAGGACCTCGACGGCGCCGAGAGCCTCACGTGCGCCGTCGAGGAACGCGGCGAAGGACGCGCTGTCGGCGACGTCGACGCGGCCGGCCCAGGCGCCGGCTCCGAGGTCGTCCGCAACGGCCTCCGCCGCCGCGGCGTCGATGTCCCCGAGGGCGACGCGGTGTCCCTCGGCGTGCAGCGCGGCGGCGGTCGCGGCGCCGATCCCGCGCCCGGCGCCGGTGATCGCGACGACCTTGGACGTGACCTCAGGTGTGCTCATGAGGGGATGGTACGCGAGATCGGACGCTCTGTCCGCACGCTACGTCCGCCACCCTGGTACGGTGCGCTTGACCTTGGACGCCACGTCCAACTACCGTGTTCAACGTCCCGACCGCGAAAGAGAGCCGCATGCCGACGCCGACGACGATCGACCTGGAGAGCGTCGACCTCCACGAGAGCCGTCACTTCTCCGACGGGCCGCCGCACGCGCTCTTCGCGCGGATGCGCGAGTCGGCGCCCGTCCACCGCAACCCCGCCAACGGCGATCAAGACGCCTTCTGGTCGCTCACGCTGTTCGAGGACATCGTCCGCGTCAACAAGGACTGGGAGAGCTTCTCGTCGGCCCGGCGCGGGAGCTTCCTCGTGGAAGGCGGCATCATCCCCAAGGAATTCGAAGGCCTCTTCTTCAACATGATGGACCCGCCGGAGCACGACCGGCACCGGAAGATCCTCCAGAAGGTCTTCACCGCGCGCGCCGTCGCCGAGCGGGAGACGGACGTGCGCGCGGTCGTCAACCGGCTCATCGACGACGTCATCGAGAACGGCGAGTGCGACTTCGTGCGCGACATCGCCGTCGAGCTCCCCCTCACCGTCACGGCGAACATGCTCGGAGTCCCGCACGAGGACCGCGCGAAGCTCTTCGACTGGACCAACCGGCTCGCCGACACCAGCGTCCCTCAGGAGGAGAAGCTGCAGACGATCGCCGAGGCGGGCCAGTACGTCGCGGGACTCGTCGAGGCCGCCCGCAGGACACCCGACGACGGGCTGCTCTCCCAGCTCGTCGCCGCCGAGGTCGACGGTGAGCGCCTGAACGACGCCGAGATCATGGCCCACTTCATCCAGCTGATGAACGGCGGCAACGAGACGACGCGCAACGCCTTCGCCGGCGGCATGCTCGCCCTCGTCGAGCACCCCGACCAGCGCGCGGCGCTGCTCGCCGACCCGGGCCTCGTCCCCGGCGCCGTCGAGGAGATCCTGCGCTGGCACTCGCCGATCCTGCACCAGGCGAGGACCGCGACACGTGACCTCGAGATCCGCGGCGTGAGCATCGCCGAGAACGACAAGGTCGTGGTCTGGTACCCCTCCGCGAATCGTGACCCCGCGCAGAATCCCGATCCCGATCGGTTCGACGTCACCCGTCCGCGGGTCAAGCACATGTCCTTCGGCGCCGGTCGCCACTTCTGCCTCGGCAACCAGCTCGCGCGGCTCGAGCTTCGCGTCGCCTTCGAGGAGGCGCTCCGCCGCCTGCCCGGACTCGAGGTCGCGGGAGAGGTCGTGAAGAAGCCGAACAGCAGCTTCCACTGGATGGTCGCGATGCCGGTCGCCTTCGCGCCCGCGGCGAGGGAGTCGCCGTGAGGTCCGGGGCCCGCAAGGCGGTCGACCGGCGCGCCCGCAGCCGCGGGAACCTCGAGCGGAAGCTGATGGGCGCGGTGGAGGACCTGCTGCGCGGAGGCGGGACCTACACGGACCTCAACCTCGACGACATCCTCGAGCGTGCGGGCGTCCCGCGCTCGACGTTCTACTACCACTTCAAGGACAAGGGCGATCTGCTCGTCGCCGTGAGCGCGGACGCGATGACGGAGATCGTCGAGGCGTCCAAGCGGCTCTACGCCGGACGGTGGGAATCGCGCGACGACTTCGCGGCCGTCGTCGCCGACACGGCGCGCACGTGGCTCACGCACGTCCCGCTCATGAACGCGCTCTCCGAGGTCGCCGCGTACGACCCGGTCGTCCGTGAGCAGTTCCGCCGGGGATGGGGCGAGGCGCAGGCGCACCTCGCCGACTACATCCGCGCAGGCCAGGGGGCGGGGTTCGTCCGGGCCGACCTCCAGCCCGAGAGCGCCGCGTCCTGGCTGACGTTCATGGCCGAGCGCGGCCTCGGCCTCCTCGCCGCCGACGAGCCCGACGCTCAGGACGCGGTCGAGACGCTCGCGACCATCGTCTGGCACGCCTTGTTCCCCGACGGGGGCTAGACCGCGCGTCGGCTCGCGCAGCGGGCTCGCGACACGTTCCCCCGATCAGCGCGACCGCTCCCCCGATCGAGCCTGGCCCGCGCGCAGCCGGGTCCTCAGGATGGTCGCTGCCACTCGGCAGGGGAGATGGGGAGTGAAGCCTCCGCACGGACGTCAGTCCGTCAATCCATACGGGATGAAGTTCAGCGACATGCTCCGGGGCACCGCCCCGTACGAGCGTGTCAACGCCGTGGGCGAGATGAGCCGTCTCGCCCTCCAGGTCGTCCGCGGCGCGGTGACCCGTCCCTTCACCTGGACCGGCGACGCGATCGAGCAGATCTCGATCGCCGCGCGCCGCTGCCTCGTCCCCCTCGCGATCTCGCACGTCGTCTACCTCATCGGCTTCGGGATCATCCTCTTCGGCTCGATCCTCCTCACGCTCGGCGCGCCGGACCGCCTCCCGGGCGGCATCTGGCTCATCTGGGCCCGGGAGATCGCGATCTGGATCACGGGGATGGTCTTCGCCGGCGTCGTCGGCGCCGCCATCACCGCGGACCTCGGAGCCCGGAAGGTGAGGGAGGAGCTCGACGCGCTGTCCGTCCTCGGCGTCGAGAGGATCCGCGCGCTCGTCGTGCCCCGCGTCGTCGCGACGACGGTCGCGATGCCCGTCCTCGCGCTCATCAGCCTGCTCATCGTCCAGGCCGTCAACTACGCGCTCTCGCCGGCGATGATCGGGTACTCGCACGGCGTCTTCCGCGACAACTTCGCCGCCGGCGTCTATCCGACGGACATCTTCTTCACGCTCACCCTGAAGAGCATCGTCCTCGGCTTCTTCGTCGGGGTCGTCGCGTGTTACAAGGGGCTCACCGCGCCGGGCGGCGCCGAGGGCGTCGGGCGGGCCGTCAACCAGACGGTCATCATCACCTTCTTCGGCATCTGGCTGTTCAACAGCTTCTTCAACCTCGCCTACTTCTCGCTCATCCCCGACGTCGCGATCCCGAGGGGCTGACCGGTGGCGACGACGATCACGCCGGGCGCGACCCCCGGGGCCGAGGCGCCCCCGGCCCCGCCGGCGCGCGCGAACGGCGTCCTCGGCGAGGTCGGCGACCTCATGGTCTTCGCGGGGCAGTCGCTGCGAGCGATCCCCGGCACCTTCCGCTTCGCATCCGAGGCGCTGCGGCAGGCGAGCATGATGCTGAGCGGGACGCTCGTCCTCCTCTTCGTCATGAACGTCTTCCAGGGGATGAGCGTCGCGAACGCGGGCTACTTCCTCCTGCGCTCGATCGGGGCCTCCGACTTCCTCGGCCTCCTCAGCGGCTACGTCGGTCCCCGCCAGCTCGCGACCGCGATGTTCGGATACGTCTTCGCGGCGAAGATCTGCTGCGGCATGGCCGCCGAGCTCGGCGCCATGAAGATCCAGCAGGAGGTCGACGCCTACGAGTCGACGGGCGTCGACCCGCAGCGCTACCTCGTCGGGACGCGGCTGCTCGGCGTCCTCATCTTCCTGCCGGCCGCGACGATCGTCGCGATCCTCGGCAACCTCGCGGGGACCTACTTCCTCGCGGTCATCCTGCTCGGCGGCATCCCCGGCAACGTCCTGCTCGACGTCCACTGGAGCGTGCAGACGCTCTTCGACTACGGGTTCGCCCTCATGACGATCACGGCGATGGCGATCCCGTGCGCGATCATCGCCTGCTTCTACGGGCTGCGGACGCGGGGCGGACCCGACGCGGTCGGCAGCTCGGTCGCCCGCTCGATGCTCGTCAACATCGTGCTGCTGCACATCATCGCGGCGTTCCTCGCGGTGATCGTCTACGGCACCGACCTCCGGCTCCCGATCGGCGGCTGAGCGGTGCGCGGCGCCTCGTCCACCGTCGTCGTCGGCCGGGTGATCGCGGCCGCGCTCGCCGTCGGCCTCCTCACGCTCCTCGCGACGCTCGCCTTCACGGGCAGCGACCGCCGCAGCGTGTTCGTCGAGGTCGACGAGATCGCGAACATGGTGCCGGGCCAGGACATCCGCGCCGGCGGCGTCCGCGTGGGCCAGGTCGAGAGCATCGAGACGGTCGACGGCGGCCGCCGCGCCCGCGTCGAGCTCGGCCTCGAGGACGACGCGTGGCCCGTCACGACGAAGAGCACGTTCCTCCTGCGGTGGGCCGGGACGGCGAACTTCTCCAACCGCTACGTCGCCCTCGAGCTGCGCCCCTCGGCCGGCGAGCCCCTTCCCGAGGGCGGGGAGCTGCCGAGCGAGAGCTTCCAGGTCCCCGTCGAGTTCGACAGCCTCCTGCGGACCTTCGACGAGGACGTCCGCGCCGACCTGCGGGCGTCCATCTCGACCTCCGGCCTCGCGCTCGACAAGGCGTCCGCCCCGCTGCGCGACGTCGTGGACGAGAGCCCGGGCGCCATCCGCGAGGCGGCGCTCCTCCTCGAGGACATCGACGCCGACCAGCGGGCGGTGCGCGAGCTCGTCACCGCCGGCGATCGCGTGCTCGGTGCCGTCGACCGCGCCCAGCCGGGCATGCGCGAGCTGCTCAGCGGCGCGAGCGGGACGTTCGCCGCGATCGGCGCCGAGGCCGAGGCGCTGAAGGAGACGCTCGCCCGGACGCCGCGGATGCTCGCCCGCACCCGCACGACACTCGCCCGAGCGGACAGCACGCTCGACGAGGCGCAGGACGTCGTCGAGAAGATCGAGCCCGGCGTGACGGAGGTCCGCCGCATCGCGAGGCCGCTCGACGCCCTGCTCGACGGCGTCGTCGACGTCGGTCCCGATGCGCGCGACACGCTCGCCGACCTGCGCCGCGCCACCCCGGATCTCGACCCGCTCCTGCAGCGCGTGACCCGGCAGAGCCCGCAGCTCGAGAGCATCGGCCGCCAGACGGTCGAGAACATGCGGTGCATCCGGCCCTACACGCCGGACGTCATGTCGTTCTTCTCGAACTGGGGCGATTTCTTCTCGGTCCCCGACGGCCGCGACAAGCTCATCCGCGCGCAGGTGCAGAACTACCTCCCGGCGCCGGGGAACACGATGCCGCTGACCGCCGGGCAGCTCGCCGACCTCTTCCCGACGATCGAGTACGGCTTCCCGCGGCCGCCGGGCACGAGCGCCGGTCAGCCGTGGTTCCTTCCCGAGTGCGGCGCCGGCCCCGACGCTCTCGATCCCGACAAGGACCCCGAGGCCCGCCCGTTCGCCGACGTCATGAAGATCCCGACGCCGGGGGAGGCGCCCTGATGACGCGCGCGATCTCCACGGTCCTCCTCGGCCTCGCCGCGCTCGTCGCGATCATCGTCGCCAACAGCGGCGGCGGCGACTACACGCTGCGCGTCCCGCTCGAGAACGCCGCCGGCCTCAAGGACGGCTCCCCCGTCGTCGTCGGCGGCGTCACGCAGGGCGAGGTCGACCTCGAGCTCGAGGACGGCGACGAGGTCGTCGCCGAGCTCACCCTCGACGACGACATCACGCCGGTCGGCGAGGACGCGACCGTGTCCGTCGCGGCGCAGAACTTCCTCGGCCAGAAGCGCGTCCAGCTCGACACGGGTGACGCCTCGCGTCCCGCGCCGTCGGGGTACGAGGTGCCGGCCGAGAACGTCACGACGCCCACCGATCTCGACCAGGTGCTGAACGTCCTCGACGCGGACACGCGCACCCGCGCGATGGTGCTCCTCAACGAGGCGGGCGCCGCCGTCCTCGGTCGCCGCGTCGACATCCGCACCCTCATCGGCGAGTTCCCGGTCGGCTTCCGCGACGGCACGCGCGTCCTGCGGCAGCTCGACGCCGACGACCGCAAGCTCGGTCGCCTCGTCGAGAAGACCGATCGCCTCGTCGCGGAGTTCGCGCAGGAGCGCGGCGAGCTCACGCGGCTCGTCGACACCGTCGGCGACACGGCCGAGAACGTGAACACGCGTCGCACGGAGCTCGCGCAGACGCTCGATCGCGCGCCCGGGACCCTGCGCACCCTCCAGGGCTTCCTCGGCGACCTCGAGGCGACGGCGGGCCCGCTGCGCCCCGCCGCCCAGGCGATCACCGCGTCCGCCCGGCCGCTCACCGCGACGCTCGACGAGGTGGAGCCGTTCGGGAAGGCCGCGATCCCCGCGCTCCGCAAGGCGACCGACATCGCCCCCGCGCTCACCCGCCTCGCGGCGGACGCGACCCCGGTCCTGCGGCGCGCGGAGCCGACGGTCGCGGGGCTCGCGACCCTCTCGAAGGAGCTCGTCGGCACGAGCCGCACCCTCGACGGCAGCGCGCACAACATCCTCGCGATCCTCGAGAACTGGTCGCGCGCGATCCAGTTCCGCGACGGCCTCGGCCACGTCTTCCGCGGCGAGGCGTCGATCACCCCCGAGGCCCTCACCTCCGGGATCTCCCGGCTCCTGCCCGACGAGCCCGCGAAGAAGCGCGCGCCGAAGAAGGAGAAGGAGAGCGCCGCGCCGGCACCGGCACCGGCGCCCGAGAAGGAGGCGCCGGCGAAGAAGCCGGTGATCCCGGCCCTCCCGCCGGCCGTGCAGGAGCTCGTCGACGAGCTGCCCCTGCTCGACGAGCTGGAGAAGCTCCCGAAGGCCGATCTCCCGAAGTCGGTCACCGGCCTCCTCGACAAGGCGGCGCCGCCGCAGCGCCGCGGCGGCGCCGACCGCACCGGCGCGCTCCTCGACTACCTGCTGGGCGGGTGACCTGATGGCTCGTCCCTCGCGATTCACGCGCCGCACCCGCCGCTACGACCAGGATCCGATCTCGGTCGCCCTCGGCCGCGGGTTCCTCGGTCTCGCCTTCCTCGGCGCCCTCCTCTACGTCGCGATCAGCGCCTACGACGGCGTCCCCGGCAAGAGCTACGACTACGCGGAGGCCGTCGTCCCCGAGGTCGGCAACCTCATCGCCAACGACCCCGTGCGGATCGCCGGCACGCGCGTCGGGCAGGTCGCCTCGATCGAGACCGGCGAGGACGGCCGCGCCGTCGTCCGCCTCCAGCTCGACGACGGCACCGACCTCCCCGCCGACACCGGGATCCTCCTGCGCGCGAACGGCCTGCTCGGCGCACGCTACGTCGAGCTGCTGCCCGGCGACAGCGAGGAGCCGCTCGGCGACGCCCGCATCGAGGGCGACGAGAACACCGTGACGTTCGGGGTCACCGAGGCGCTCGACACGTTCGACGAGGAGACGCGCGGGGACCTCCGGTCGCTCGTCGGCGAGCTCGGCACCGGGGTCCTCGGCCACGGCGCCGAGCTCAACGACGCCCTTCGCGTCGGGGGCGACGCGATCGTCCCGTTCCAGCGGCTCATGAAGAGACTGTCCGCGCAGGACGGCGCGCTCGGCCGCCTGCTCCCGTCGCTCGAGTCCGCCGTGACGCCGCTGGACGCGAACCGGCGGGCGCTCGGCGACCTCGTCGGCGCGTCGGCCGACGCGCTCGCCCCGTTCGCGGAGGAACGCGAGTCCCTCGCCGCGACCCTCTCGGAGGCGCCGCCGGCCCTGTCGGCCGCCACCTCCGGCCTCGCGCGCAGCCGCGCCCTCCTCACGCAGGCCCGCGCCGTCGCCGTCGAGGCGTCGCGCACGCTGCCGCAGGCCCCCGGCGGTCTGCGGGCCGCGGCGGCCCTCCTGCGCGAGAGCCCGCGACCGCTGCGCCGCACGACGACCCTCCTCGACGAGGCCGAGCCGGCCGTCCCCGCGCTCACCGCGGTGACGAAGGCCGCCGACCCGCTCCTGCAGCCCGCGCGCGAGCTCTTCAGCGACCTCGTCCCGATCTCCCGCACGATCACCGAGTACGAGTGCGACATCAAGAACTTCGGCGCCGTCTTCCGCAGCATGACCGGCTTCGGCGGCTTCGGTGAGGGCCCGAACGGCCCGGCGATGGGCTTCCGCCTCCAGGTCGCGACGCCGATCCCGACCGAGCTGCTCTCGGTCGCCGACGACTCCTCCGGGCTCGTCGAGCGCGAGGGCTACGTCGAGCCGTGCACGTACCTCGCGAAGCCGTACCCGATCATCGGGCAGCGCACGACCGGGGGCGGTGCTCCATGACCGGCGCCCGCCAGCTCGACCGCCGGGCGCTCCTCGGCCTCGTGACCCTCGTCGTCTCGACGATCGTGCTCGTCCTCGGCTTCGCGGGGATCCTCAACAAGCTCGGCGGCGGTCCGGACACGCGCGAGGTCGTCGCGGTCTTCGAGACGACCCAGCAGCTCCGCGAGGGGAGCGAGGTCCGGATCGACGGCGTCGTCGTCGGCACGGTCGCCGACATCGAGGAGAACCCCGAGGCGCGCCGGACCGCCGTGACGATGGACGTCGAGGACGACGCCGGCGTCCTGTACCGGGACGCCTCCGCGGTCGTGCGCTGGCGCACGGTCCTCGGCGGCTCCTTCTACGTCGACCTCGAGCGCGGGACGGCGTCGGCCGGGGAGCTCGGCTCCCAGCCGATCTCGCTCGCGAGCACCTCGCACCAGGTCGAGCTCGACGACGTCGCCTCCGTCGTCGACGGCGACGCCCGCAAGGGTCTCCAGACGCTCCCGGGGGAGTTCAGCGACGCCTTCGAGGATCCGGATGCGGCCGCGCGCCTCCTCGACGAGACCGCGGCCATCAGCCCCGACGCCGAGCAGGGCCTCTCCGCGCTGCGCGGCATCGCGAAGGGCCGCGACCTGCGTGCTCTCATCGCGAACACCGCCGACACCGTCGGCGCACTCGACGCCCCCCGCGAGGACCTCCGGAGAGTCATCTCCGGCGCCGCCGCGACGCTGTCGACGACCTCGGCCCGCGGCGGCGACATCCAGCGCACGCTCCGCCAGGCCCCCGGCACCTTCACGCGCACCGAGTCGACGCTCACCCGCCTCGAGACGACGCTCGACGGCGCCGACGTGCTCCTCGCGAAGCTGCGCGACCCGGCCGACGACGTCGCACCGACGCTGCGGGCGCTCCGTCCGACCGCCGTCGAAGGCGCCCGCCTCGTCCGCCGCGCCGACCCGCTGCTCGGGGCGCTGCGACCGGCCGCCGCCTCGCTGCGCACGGCGGCGAAGAACGGCCTGCCCCTCGTCCAGCAGCTGCAGCCGAGCATCGATCGCCTCGAGAAGGCGATCCTCCCGATGCTCTCCGAGGTCGACCCCGACACGACGAAGTCGACCGCCGTGATGATCGGCGGCACGTTCGCGGGCCTCGCCTCCGGCGCCGGCGGCCAGATGGACGCGAACGGGCACTTCATCCGCTTCCCGGCGACGGCGGGCAACAGCTCCGTCTACTCGCTGCCCTGCCAGAGCTACCTCACGAACCCCGACAAGGCCGAGCTGCTCGCGTGCCAGTCGCTCGAGGAGGCGCTGCAGACCTATCTCGACTACCAGCCGCTCGCCCCGACGCCGGGCACGGCCGACGCCGCGGGAGGTGACGGCGAGTGATCGACGTCGACGACCACGTCACCGAGCACGTCAACCGCGAGCGGATCAAGCTCGAGGTCTCGCGCGCGGTCAAGCCGGCGCTCGTCATCCTCGGCTGCTGCGCGGTCGCTCTCGCGATGTTCCTCTACGTCCTGTCGAAGATCGCGCCGAACCTGCTCGACGGCACGTACTCCGCGAAGTTCGAGCTCGCCGACGCGACGGGCGTCGAGCCCGGCATCCACGAGGTCCGGCTCAAGGGCATCCCGGTCGGCGAGATCACGGACCTCGAGATCGAGAGCGATCGCGCCGTCGCGACCGTCTCGATCCGCGAGGAGTACGGCGAGCTCTACCGCGACGTCCGCGCGCAGCTGCGGCCGACGACGGCGCTGCAGGACATGTTCCTCGACATCGTCGATCGCGGGACGCCCGCCGCCGGCGTCCTCGACGAGACGACGCCCGTCCCGTCGAGCCAGACCGAGACGCCGGTGAAGATCTCCGAGGTCTTGGGCGTCTTCGAGCCGACCGAGCGGGCGAGCCTGCGGACCATGCTCGACGACTTCGGCCGAGGCATGGACGACCGCGGCGCCTCGCTGCGGACGATCTTCGTCGAGGCCGTCCCCTTCATCCAGCTCGCCGGCGACATCGCCGAGCAGCTCGCCGACCGCCGCCCGAAGGTCGAGCGCCTCGTCCGCAACGCCGCGCTCCTCACCGGCGAGCTCGGCGCCCGCGAGAAGGAGCTGCGACGGCTCGTCCGCGAGGGCGCCGGCACGCTCGGCACGCTGCAGGCGTCCTCCGGCGACCTCGACGCGATGCTCGCCGAGATCCCGCCGACCTTCACCCGGATCGACACGAGCCTCACCGCCGTGCGCTCGGTCCTCGACGAGGTCGACACCGCGGTCGCCTCGCTGAACCCGGTCGCCGACCGCCTGCCGGCGTCGCTGCGCACCCTCGAGGCCGTCGCCGACGACGCGACGCCGGCCGTCCGGGCCCTGCAGCGGCCCGTCGGCGAGCTCGTCCCGCTCGCGCGGTCGCTCGTCCCGCTCTCCGAGCAGCTCGACGTCGCCGTGACGACGCTCCTGCCGCAGGTCGACACGGTGAACGACGTCACCGACGGCGTCGCCGGCTGCAAGAAGGGCATCCAGGGCTTCTTCCAGTGGAACGCCTCCATGTCGAAGTTCGGCGACGCCCGCGGGCCGATCCCGCGCGGCAACGTCACCATGGGCGCGCAGTCGAGCGGCGTCTTGGGCGACCCGAACGAGTACGCGCCCCAGGCCTGCGTCCCCGGCGAGGTCGTCGGCGGCCGCGTCCCGACCGAGAAGGACTACCGCTGATGAGGGGCCCGAAGGCAGGCCGCACGGGCCACACCATCGTCGCCTTCGCGGCGATCCTCGTCGCCGCGGCGACGTTCATCGGCTTCACGATCGTCGGCGGCGGGTTCTACGTGAGCGACGCGAGGACCGTCCGCGCCGTCGTCCCGACGTCCGCCCAGCTCACGCCGAGCTCGCGCGTGACGATGTCCGGCGTCGAGGTCGGCGAGGTCACCGAGGTCGAGCGCCAGGGGTACACGACCGTCGTCGAGATGCGGATCGAGGACGACGGCGTCTGGCCCGTCCCCGCCGACTCCGCCGTCGCGATCCGCCAGCGGACGCCCGTCGGCGAGAGCTACATCGAGATCGACCCCGGGACGTCCGAGCGGACGCTTCCCGAGGACGGCGTCTTCCCCGTCGACCAGGCGCAGGAGTACGTGGACGTCGACGAGATCCTCTCCGTCCTCCAGGGTGACACGCGGCAGCGGGCGCGCGAGCTCATCCAGGGCGCCGGGTCGGCACTCGACGATCGAGGCGAGCAGCTCAACGCGCTCGTCGGCGGCGGCGCGAAGACGCTGGAGAAGGGCGGCCGCGTCTTCAAGCTCCTCAGCGGCGACCGCGACGCCGTCGCGCGCCTCGTCGACCGCCTCGGCCGCGTCTCGGCGGCGATCGGCGAGCGCGGCGCGACGATCGAGACCCTGGCGAACGAGGGCCTGACGACGATGCGCGCGCTCGAGTCCCGCGACGCCGCCGTCCGCGAGACGCTCGCCCAGCTCCCGTCGACGCTGCGCCAGGTGCGCGGGTCGAGCGGCAAGCTCGCCTCGGTCACCGAGACGGCGACGCCGGTCCTCGCCGACCTCGCGAAGGGCCTCAGCGAGATCCGCCCGGCCGTCGCGTCGCTGCGGCCCGCCGCGCAGATCGGCCGCGAGGCCGTCCGCGAGCTCGACGTCGCAGCGCCGGCGCTCGAGGGGACGCTCGGCGAGGCCCGCGCGCTCTCGCCGAAGCTCGTGAAGGCGCTGCCGGAGCTCAACCAGGCGCTGTGCGAGGTCAACCCCGTCGTCCGCTATCTCAAGCCCTACATGGACGACGTCGTCATGTCCGTCGTCGGCCTCGGGTCGGCGTCGAACAGCTACGACGCGATCGGCCACCTCATCCGGCTCACGCCGATCATCGGCGAGAACAGCGCCGCCGGCCTCCCGAAGGAGGTCACCCTCGCCCAGCAGAAGCTCCTGCGCTCCGGGCTCTTCGCGAAGGCGACGCCGCTCACCTGGAATCCGTACCCCGAGGCGGGCATGATCGGCAAGGACCAGGCCGCGCCCGGCAAGACGATCTCGGGTCCCGAGGAGCTGCGCGAGTCCGGGTACGTGTACCCGCGCGTCATGCCCGACTGCTGAGCCGGCGTCCGCGTCAGCTCGGCCCGGTCACGACCAGGAACTGCGGCGAGAGCGACCGGAGCATGAGGGCCTGGTTCCCGTCGAGCACGATCTCCCACCCGTCGTCGCAGAGAGCGCAGAGGCACGTCGCGACGCCCGCGTCCCGCGCCTGCTCCAGCCATGCCGCCGGCGGTGTGCGCAGGCACGTCGGGCAGGCCATCGACGCGAGGACGAGCTCCGGTGGGTCACCCTCCGTGAAGCGCGCCGCGTCGCGCCAGAGCCCGCGGGCGCTGCCCGTGGGCGGATGCCGGTGAGGGCTCACGACGTCCCTGAGCTCCGCAGGTGATCTCGCAGGCCGCCAAGGGGTGCGACCTGCTCTCCTCACGCGTCCCACTCCAGCTGCAGGGACATCGGCATGGGGGTGATCAGGTGCTGGCTGTACTCGATGTCCTGAGGTGGGAGCCGCAGGCTCGGGATGCGCGTGAGCAGCTGCTCCAGCGCGACCCGCGACTCGAGGCGCCCGAGCGGGGCGCCGATGCAGAAGTGGGTGCCGCGTCCGAAACCGAGGTGGTAGCTCATCTCGCGATGCAGATCGAAGGTCTGCGGGTGGTCGAAGAACGCCTCGTCGTGGTTGGCTGACGCATACATCACGTAGAGAGCGGAGCCCTGGGGGATGTCCACGCCGCCCACCTGACAGTCGCGAGTGGTCACGCGCTTGACGCCGCGCACGACGCCGCGGAAGCGGATGGTCTCCTCGACGACCGAGGGGACGAGTGCCGGGTCCGCCCGGACCTCCTCCCAGCGCTCGCGCTCCTCCAGCAGCATCCGGACCGCCGTGGGCACCACGATCGAGGTGGTGTCCGTGCCGCCGACGATGAACTGCAAGACGTTGTGGACGATCTCGTCGTCGGTGAGCGATGCCGACCCGTCATCGGCGACCGAGGTCACCAGGTCGGAGATGATGTCCTCGAGGGGATTCTCGCGCCGGGCGTGCACGAGGGTGCGGATCGCCGCGTCGCACTCGAGGACGTCACCCCACATCTGCCGAACCTGCTCCGGCGGGAGGCCGGGGATGCCGACGAGACCGAGGTAGCTGTCGGTCCAGCGCCTGAAGCTCGTCGCGTCCTCGGCGCTGAAACCGAGCAGGCGGGCCATCACGAGGGTGGGGAGCGGTGTGCCGAACCGGGCCACCAGGTCGACCTGGCCGTCGGCGATGAACCCGTCGATGAGCTCGTCGGCCACCGCTCGCACGTCCTCCTCCCACTGCTTGACGCGCGTGGGGCGGAACGCCGGCTGCAGCAGCTTGCGGAGCCGGGTGTGGTGCGGCGGATCGGCTTGCATGAGGCCGTCGTACTCGGGAAAGAGGTATCCCGGCACGTTCTCGATGTCATCGGGGAGCGGGTAGAGCACCATGTAGCCGCCGCGCATCGCGAACGTGGCCGAATCACGCAGGATCTCCAGGACGTCCTCGTGACGGGTGACGCACCACATGCCGAGATGCGGCATGAAGAACACGGGGTGCTCCTCGCGGAGGCGCTGAAGCACCGGCCAGGGGGACACGACGTGGTCCGGGGTGGTGGGGTCGAAGCCGAACGGGCACGCGTTTCCCGCGGCCGGCTCGTCGATCGCTCCGTCGGTCGCTTCCGTGGTCACACCATGCTCCTTCTGTCAGGTCTGGGACGTCACGGCGAACGTCCCAGACCTCTCCGACGGCGGTCAATCGCCGCTCGGCGCGCTGTCGACAACGGTCAAGTCGTTGTCCTCTTCTGGGAGAGGTGCCGAATCCGACATCCAGTTGGCTGTTGTGGACAGCGCGTCCGGGAACGTTTGCTCCCGGAGGCGGGCGTGTGGAGGGTGGGCGAATGGCCCTGCTGAACACCCTGGACCCCGACACGACCCGTGACGCGCTGCGCGTCTGGCTGCGGAAGAAGCTGACCCACGCCGCAGGTGTGGAGGTCCGTGATGTCGCGATCCCGCAGGGGGCCGGGATGTCCATGACGACGGTGCTCTTCGCTGCGGAGTGGCGCGAGGACGAGGGGCGCCGGAAGGTGGACCTCGTCGCCCGCGTCGCCCCGCAGGGCCCCGGCGTCTTCAAGACCACCGACCTGGCCCGCGAGTTCCACGTCATGGGCGCACTGGCCGCGGGCTCCGACGTGCGCGTGCCGTCCGTGCTGTGGCTGGAGGAGGACCCGTCCGTCCTCGGCTCGCCGTTCCTCGTGATGGAGAGATGCCCCGGCGAGGTGCCGGCCGACGACCCTCCCTACAGCGTCGACGGGTGGGTGCTCGAGCTCGCGCCCGCGCAGCGCGGGCGGCTGATCCCCAATGCGCTGCGCGAGCTGGCCAAGATCCACGCCGTCGACTGGCGAGCGGCGGGCTTGGAGTCGCTCGCCTGGCCGGAGTGCGGTGCGCTGGGCATGGAGCAGCAGATCAACCACTGGCGCGACGCCTACGCCTGGGCGCACGACGGCCGACCGAGCCCGGTGATCGACGGAGCCTTCGACTGGATCGCCGACCATCTCCCCGAGCAGGGAGAGGTCGTGCTCAGCTGGGGCGACGCCCGGATCGGCAACGTCCTCTACGACGAGGCCGACCAGTCGGTGCGCGCCGTGCTCGACTGGGAGCTGGCGACGCTCGGTCCGCGAGAGCTCGACCTCGGTTGGTTCGTGTTCATGGTCCGCTACAGCACGGCAGGCGTCGGCGCACCACGGCCGGAGGGAATGCAGGGACGTGACGAGATCATCGCGTGCTACCGCGAGCTGACCGGCCACGAGCCGGCGGACATGGAGTTCTACGAGGCCTTCGCGGCGCTGCGTGGCGCGATCTCCGCGATGCGCATGGGCCAGCTGCTCATCGCCGCCGGAGCCCTCCCCGCGGACGATCCGATGCCGCACAACAACCCGCCGGCTCAGATCCTCGCCGAGCTCACCGGCCAGTCCCGGTCGACCGGACAGACCTCCGATTTCGTCGGAAATCGCTGACGATCGCGGGTGACCGGTCACGCGGCGCCGGCTCTCGACGACCCATCGGTCCAATCGGCACCGCGATGGGCCGGCGTCCGTCACACTCGCTGCGCGGACGGAGCTCGCCTCGGATGCCTCGGCGGCCGCCGTACCAGACATGAGCGACGCGATGGGACCGATCGGGGAGGACCGCTGGGAGCTGCCCCGCAACCCGTCGGCCGTGCGAGTGGTCGTCGAGCTGGCCCGCGAGCGTGGCGTGTCGGCGGCGGCGTGCCTGGCGGGGACGGGCATCGACCCCGCCACCCTCGATGCTCCGTCGGCCACCGTCAGCGCCGCCGACGAGCTCGCGGCCATACGCAATCTGCTCACCATCGTCGGCGATGAGCCGGGGCTCGGCACGCACGCCGGCGTGCGATTCAAGCCCGGGACGCTCGGCGTCTTCGGCCTCATCATGCTGTCCAGTCGGAGCGTGCGCGAGCTGCTCGAGACCGCTCAGCGCTTCTCGGGGCTCACGTGGGGCATGGTGCCGCGGCGCATGGTGGAGACGTCCGGGGTCGTCACTGCCGTTCTCGACGAAGCGGCCATCCCGGTGGACGTGCGCGCGTTCGCCGTCGAGCGGGACATCGCGTTCGCCGTGTCGGTCTTCGACAAGACGGTCGGGACCCGCTGTCCCCTGGCCGTCGAGACCTCGCTGCCGCCCGGGCGGACGACCGCCCTTCGCGCGCTCCTCGGCCCGAGGCCGCTCCTGGCCGGCAGGCCAGGCACCCGGATCAGCTGGACGCGGGAGACGCTGGACATCCCGATCGCCGGGGGCAACGCGATGGCTGTCGAGGTCTGCGCTCGGCAGTGCGAGCTGCTCGAGGAGCGGCTGGCGGCCGAGACCCGCCCCGCCGGCGCCGTGGCCTCGGTGCAGGCGGTCCTCCTGCGGCTCTCACCGGAGCGCTGGCATCTCGAGGACGTGGCCCGAGAGCGACACGTCCATCCCCGCACCCTCAAGCGCATGCTCGCCGCCGAGGGATCGTCGTTCCGCGGCGTTCTGGATGCGCACCGCGAGCGGCTCGCGATGGCCCTGCTGCGCGACACCGATCTCGCGGTGGGGCAGATCGCCGCGCGGGTCGGCTACACCGATCCGGCGAGCTTCACGAAGGCCTTCAAGCGGTGGACCGGGCGGACGCCCGCGGCCGTTCGCCGCGAGCTGCGGCGCGGAACCTGACAGCGGGTTGCCCGTTGACGACAGGGGGACCACGCCGCCGTTGACCTCGCCCGGTTGCGGAGGCAGCGTGGGCGCCATGGTGTCCAGGCCTTCACCGACCCACCCGCAGACGACCTCTCGCGAGTGGGCGGTCTGATGTCCGCTCACGGCGAGAAGGTCATGGTCGTCGGCGCAGGGCCTTCGGGACTGGCGGCGGCGTGGCGGTTGCGCGAGGCGGGGCACGAGGTGGTCCTGCTGGACTCGCGCGACCGGGTCGGAGGGCAGCTGTGCACGATCGAGCGGGACGGCTTCCTCATCGAAGCGGCGACGACGATCCTCCCCGCGGCGTACGAGTCGATCGCCGGCCTGGTGGCCGAGGCCGGGATGGCGTCGGAGCTGATCCCGGCGTCGTCGCTCATGGGGTTCGTGCGCGACGGGCGCGTCCATCACCTCCGCGCCGACCATCTCGCGCTCGACGCGGTGCGCTCGAAGCTGCTGTCGCCGCGGGCGAAGCTCAACGTCGCGAAGCTCGCGATCGACATGGCGCGGGTGCGCAACACCCTGTCCTACGAGGATCTGTCGAAGGGCGGCGCGTTCGACTCCGAGACGCCCGAGGCCTACGCGGTCCGACGCGGGCTGGACGGCGAGCTCTACGACTACCTCATCGAGCCGATCGTGCGGGCGGGCGCCGGGGTGCCGGCCGACGTGATCTCGGTCGTCGAGTTCTTCTTCCTCGCGCAGAAGGTGCTCGGCACCGAGCTGTACGCGTTCCGGCGCGGCTACTCGTCGTGGGCGCGACGGATGGCCGAGGGCTTCGAGGTGCGACTGGGCGCCACCGTCAAGGAGATCCTCGAGACCGATCAGGAGGCGCAGGTCGTCTACGAGGACGCGGCCGGCGAGCACACGGAGACGGCTGCCGGGGTGGTGGTCAGCTCGATGGGCAACCTCGTCCCGGACATGGTCCCGCAGCTGGCACCCGAGCGCGCGGAGTTCCTGCGCGAGCTCACCTACACCAGCTGCATCACCTTCAACCTCGCCTTGTCTCGCCCGCCGACCGAGAAGGCGGCGTTCGTGGTGGCGCCGCGGCCGGTCTCCGAGAAGGTGTTCGCGGCCATCGTCGAGCACAACAAGGCGCCGGGCCGGGCGCCGGAGGGCAAGGGCCTCGTGTCGTTCTACGGGATGAACGGCTGGTCGGTGGAGAACATCCACCGCTCCGACGAGGAGATCGTCGACGACGCGATGGCCGACGCGGAGAAGCTCGTCCCCGGCGTCTGCGACGACATCGAGTTCGCGCTGGTCAACCGGTGGTACCCGGTGCTCGTCTACAGCCATCCGGGCCTGTACCGAAAGCTCGGGCGGTTCCATGCGACCCGGCCCCTGGACAGCCGCATCCATCTCGCCGGTTCCTACAACAGCTCGAGCAACGTGAACACCGCCACCGTCGCGGGTGAGCGCGCCGCCCGCGAGCTCGCCGACCGCCTGGCAGGCCGCGTCGGACCGGCCGCGACCCCGATGCCCCCGGTCCTCGGGGCCGGGCTCTCCTGACCGTCCAGTACCCCGACGAAAGCGACCTCATCCCATGTCCGTCGACGCTGTCAGCACGCTTGTCGAGACGAACCCCGAGCAGGACCGGCTTCATGCGCCGTTCCCACCGCCGCCGGAGTACTCGGAGAACCTCATCCTGATGGCGTACGACGCCGCGGCGGATCTGGGCATCTGGGTGCACTTCTCGCGGATGCACGGCGATGCCGATCTGTGGGAGGGCATCTTCTGCGTGTACGCGCCAGGCGGCGAGGTGCTGCTGCATCAGTCCTACGGGCGGGAAGGGTCGGAGGACCGGGCCGACACGGGCGCGTGCTCGTTCGAGGTGGTCGAGCCGCTGCAGCGCTGGCGGGCGCGCTTCGACGGCCGGGCTCTGCGGTCGACGACGCGTGAGGCCGCGTCGCGGGTCCTGTCGCCGTCGGAGGACGCGGCGCTGGCAGTGGATCTCACGTTCGACGGCGTGTTCCCGACATGGAGCGCCGGTGCGGCGATGGAGGACCAGGACTGGGGCGACTCCCACCTCGAGCAGGGTGGCCGCCTCACGGGCGCGATCGAGATCGACGGAGCGCGACGGCAGATCGACTGCATGGCGTTTCGCGATCACACGCGGGGCCGGCGGAACTACACGGGCCTGTCTCGGCATTGCTGGACGTACGGGTTCTTCCCGTCGGGCCGCGTCTTCCTCGTGCTGGAGGCGTTCCACGACCCTGGGGAGGCCCGGCAGGTGTTCGGCTTCGTCGTGGACGACGGCAAGCTGCACCGCGCCACTCCGGTGTCGCTGCCCGGTCTGGAGGACTGCGAGGGCGCGCCCCGTGACTTCGCCATCGAGCTCGACAGCGACCTCGGTCCGATGAGCGTGCAGGCGCAGATGCTGCACGCGATGCCGTTCACGATGCGCGCGCCGTTGGCGATGCCGTTGGGCGTCGACTGGCGCGATCCGTCCATCCTCGTCGATGTCGAGGGCCCGACGAGGGTCCAGTGGAACGGGGAGCACGGCGTCGGCTGGGTCGAGCGAACCAACCGCACCGGCCGCATGACGCGCCCTGGCTGACGCCGAGGTCCACAAAGGGCCACCCGGGTGCGAAGAGTGGCCCGAGGGGACATTCGGGTGGCCGTTCGAGACACGCTCGTGACGAAGCGTTGCGCCCGTCCTCGTCGCTCTGGTCGTGTCTGCGCATGAGAGGTGCTGTACTCGCTCCGGCCACGGGTGACGCCTGTCGTTCCCCCCGGCCGATGACCGGCGACCCTGTGCGTGAAGCACGGCCGCATGACCTTCGCGATGCCGCCGGCGCGGGCCAGTGGGAGGGGCCTCGCGCTGCAGCCGCGCTGCTCGCGCTGCTCGAGGTCGCCGAGGAACGCGGCCTGTCGCGAACGGGCTGTCTGGCGGGAACGGGCCTGGACGTCGCCGATGTCGCATCGCCCGGGGTGACCGTGCTCGCCAGCCACGAGCTCGCCGCGATTCGAAACCTCGTCGTCTACGCCCAGGACGAGCCCGGGCTCGGCACCGCTGCCGCGACGCGATTCCAGCTCGGCACGCTCGGCGTCTGGGGCCTCGCGATGATGTCGAGTCGCACGATGCGCGAGCTGCTGGCCGTGGCCCTGCGCCAGGGTCATCACAAGTTCTCGTGGGGGATGCTCGCCGCGTCCCTCGTGCCCGACGGCCCAGCGCTCCGGGCGGTGTTCGATGAGCGCGTCGCGCCCGCGGATGTCCGTCAGTTCCTCATCGAGCGCGACCTCGCGTTCACCGTCACGGCGCTGGACAAGCTCAACGGCAGGCGTGTGCCCGTCGTGGTCGAGACGACGCTCGGCCCGGACCGGGTCCGGCGCCTGCAGGAGGTGCTCGGCCCGCGGGTGCTGCGCGTGGGCGCGCGGCGGAACGCGCTCTGGTTCTCCGGCGCTGACCTCGACGTCGCCCTGCCCAACGGAGATCCCTATGCCGCCGCGATGTGCGAGCGCCAGTGCGAGGAGCTCTTGGAGCGCAAGCAGTGGCAGGCGCCTCCGGACAGCGCGCGCGCCCGGGTGGAGGCGGTCCTGATGCGCCTTCCTCCCTCGTCTTGGACGCTGGAGAACGTCGCGGCGGCACGCTACGTGCATCCGCGCACGCTCAACCGGCTGCTTGCCGCGGAGGGGACGTCGTTCCGCGCGATCCTGGATGGGACCCGTGAGGCTCTCGCCACGGCGATGCTCATCGAGAGCGATCTCACGATGAACGAGATCGCCCGCCGCGTCGGTTACGCCGAGACACCCAGCTTCGTGCGGGCCTATCGCCGGTGGACGGGGAGCACCCCGGGGGCCGTCAAGCGCGAGGCCGGCCGGCGGCGAGCGTCCTGAGCGCCCCTCCCGGGACGGAGGTCGTGCGGGCAATACCGGCCATTCCGTTGCCCGTTCGGGACAAGGGCGGCGTCGCGCGTTGCGGCGCCGGTCCGGCATGGACGAGGGTCGGTCGAGCCGCAGCACGAGCGAGAAGAGGAGCAGCAGATGCCCTGGGCCGAGGCCGTCGATCCCGCCGATCACTACCTGCACGAGACCAACGGCGACGCATGGTGGAACGAGAGCAGCTTCATGTCCTTTCGCGTCCCCGGCCGCAACCTGATGGTGATGCTCTACCACTACTTCCGCCCGAACCAGAACACGGCCGTGGGCGGCACCATGGTGTGGGACGACAGCGGCGTCGACATGGCCACGGTCCTGCACTACGGCTGGGATTGGCACATGCCGATCCCCGAGGGAGCCGAGCTCTTCGACTGCGCGCTCCCCAACGGGTACTCCCTCGAGACGATCGAGCCGCAGAGGATCGTCCGCTACCGGTACCAGGGCCGCGGCTGCGACATCGACGTGGTCTACACGGCCGCACGCGAGCCGTACTACGCCAAGCACCGGGGCGGGGAGCTGCAGCCCGGCTTCAGCGACTTCGTCAAGCCGGTCCCGGGTCATCTGACGACGGGTCACTACGAGCAATACGGCTACGCCAACGGCACCGTCGAGGTCGATGGCGAGAAGATCGACATCGTCGACTCGGTGGTGATCCTCGATCGCTCATGGGGGCCGCGGGTCGTCCTCAGCCAGATGGAGCGTCGGCGGGTGGCCTACGCGTCGGCCATGGTGTCCCCCGACCACGCCTTCCACCTCTACGGCGTGAACGCGAAGCCGGCTGACGAGGACGACGTCGAGGGCGTCGAGGACCTCGTCGTGGGCGGCTACTACGTCAAGGACGGGCTCCTCGGCGACATCGTCTCGGGGACTCGTCGCTGTCTGGAGCGCGCCGGGAACGACGGACGTCCGCTCCGCGAGCTCATCGAGGCGGAGGACTCCCTCGGCCGCACGCTCGTCGCCGAGGGCTCGATGCTCAGCACGCTGCGGTGGCCCGGCCTCTATGGCGACTTCATGTCCTTCGTCTGTCAGGCCGAGTGGTCCTTCGACGGGCACGAGGCAGTCGCGGGCGAGATCCAGGAGTGGATGATGTTCAACGTCTACCGCCGGTTCATGGACCGCACGAGGCTGCTGACCTTCTAGGTCGCCGGCACCGATCCCCCGGACCATGAGCACCCGACCCGTCGCGACGCCGCCCGCGATCGCCGTTCAGGCGGTCGACCGCGGCAAGGAGGCCGTCCGAGCCGCAGCCGGCATGGGCCACCTCGCGCTCACGAGCCCGCGTGCGGCGCTGCGCAGCACGGGCTGGGTGGCCGACGCGACGATCGAGTTCTCCAAGGGCTTTCGCCGCAGCGTGCTGGCCGTGGTGATCGCGACTGCGGTGTACATGCTCGGCTTCGGCGTGATCACGCTGGGCAGCGTCCTGGCGAGCATCGGCGCCGCGGAGCGCATCACCGGCGGGATGATGCTCATCCAGGTCCGCGAGCCGGCGACGTGGATCGTCGGGATGATCTTCGCCGGCATCGTCGGCAGCGCCATGACCGCGGATCTGGGTGCGCGGCGTGTCCGCGAGGAGCTGGACGCGCTCGACGTGCTCGGCGTCGATCGGCTCCCCGCGCTGGTCGTGCCGCGCGTCGTCGCCGCGACGGTGCTCATGCCGGTGCTCGCCCTGATCGGCACGCTGACGTGCTTCGCCGTCGTCGTCGCCTTCGCCCCGCTGAAGCACGACTTCACGATCGCGGTCGCGATGGACGACATCGCGCGCACCATGTACTCGCTCGACACGCTGGTCACGCTCTTGTTCAAGAACGCGATCATCGGGTTCTTCGTCGGCGTGGTGTCCTGCTACAAGGGCCTCACGTGCAGGCTCGGCAGCGAGGGCGTGGGCCGCGCGGTCAACCAGGCCGTCGTCATCACGTTCTTCGGCATCTGGCTGTGGAACAGCGCGTTCAACCTCGCGTACCTGAGCATGTTCCCCGACGCGTCGGTCTTCCGGGGGTAGCGCATGGCGATCTCCGTCAGGCGCAAGAAGGCGGACGGCCCGATCGGCCGCACGCTCGACGAAGCAGGGGAGCTCGCGGCCTTCAGCGCCCGCGCGGTCAAGGACGTGCCGGGATCCGCCCGGTTCTTCTCGGAGACGCTCCGCCACGCCGGGCTCATGATCACGGGGACCAGCCTCCTGCTCTTCGTGATGATGATGTTCATCGGGGCGAGCATCGCGAACGCCACGTACTTCCTCCTGCGAGCACTCGGTGCGGGGGACTACCTCGGGGTCATCAGCGGCTACGTCGTGCCACGGCAGGTGACGGCCGGGATGTTCGGGTACGTCTTCGCGGCGAAGGTGTGCTGCGGGGCCGCGGCCACGATCGGCGCGATGCGGATCAACCAGGAGATCGACGCGCTCGAATCCAACGGCGTGCGCACGATGCAGTACGTCGTCGCCCCGCGCCTGCTGGCCACTCTCATCTTCGCGCCGATCGCCACCGCGGTCTGCCTCGTCGGCGGCCTCGCCGGGTCCTACGCCGAGAGCGTCGTGCTGCTGCAAGGCCTCTCGGGCGCTTCGCTGACGACCGTCCACTGGAGCGTCCAGTCCGTCTCCGACCAGCTCTTCGCGTTCGTCTCCATCCTCGCGATCGGCGTCACCTCGATGCTGACCGCCTGCTACTACGGGTTGAAGGCCCGCGGCGGCCCGGACGCCGTCGGTCTCGCCGTCTCGCGGTCTCTGGCCGTCAACCTCGTGATGCAGCACGTCATCGCGTCCATCTTCGTCGTGGCCTATTACGGCAACGACATCCGGCTCCCGATCGGCGGCGGCTGATGCGGGGGACGCCCGCAGCCCGACTGCTCGCCGTGACCGCCGTGCTGGTCGCCGGCGTCGGCGCTGTCATCGCCGTCGGCGAGGGAGGAGAGAGGCACGACCTCTACGTGACCACCTCGCAGGCAGCCAATGTCATCGCCGGCCAGCCGATCCGGGTGGTGGGACAGGACGTCGGTCGGATCGGCGACATGGATCCGGTGGACGGCGGCCGCGCCGTTCGCGTGCGGCTCGAGATCGACGACGAGCACTGGCCGCTGCCACAGGGAACGACGTTCGCCCTGCGGTGGGGCGGAACGATCTCCTACAACAAGCGCCACCTCGAGCTGCGCCGCGGCCGCGCGGGCGCGCCGCCGTTGCGTGAGGGCGCCGATCTCCCTCCGTCGGCGCTGGTGACGCCCCCCGAGCTCGACGACCTGCTGTCGGACTTCGGGCCGACGCTGCGAGCTGACCTGAAGGAGCTCCTGGACGAGGGCGGTGACACGCTCCTGGCCGCCCGGCCCGAACTGCGCCGCGCGTTGCGGGCGGCCCCTTCGGCTCTGGAGCAGTCTCGAGCCGTGGCTCGGCAGCTCGCCGACGGCGACGCAGCGCTCGCGACGGTGGTCCGCACCGGCGACCGCGTCGTCGAGGCCGTGCACGCCGCCGATCCCGGGATCGCCGAGCTCATCGACGGCGCCCAGCGGACGCTGGCGGCGACTGCGGCGGAGGCCGGTGCGCTGTCATCGGTGCTCGAGGACGCCGGCCCGACCACCGAGCAGATCCGCCGGACGCTCGCGAACGCCGACCCCACGCTGCGTGCGGTCGAGCGCCTCGCTGTCCGCGTCGCGCCGGGGGCGCAGGAGCTGCGAGCCACGATCGCCCCCCTGCGCTCGGTGGTGGCCCGTCTGCGCGCCGTGGCGCCCGGCGCCGCCGCCACGCTGGCGACGGCTCGCGACCGGGGGCCCCTCATCTCCGGCGCGCTGCGCACGGTCACCCCGATCATCCCGACGATCACGTTGGTCGCCGACCAGTCGCGGGTGGCACTGCACTGCGTGCGTCCGTACGCACCGGACATCGCGGCCTTCGTGAGCACCTGGGGGGATTTCATCTCGGCACACGACGGCAAGGACAAGTACTTCCGCGCGCAGGTGCAGAACTTCCTTCCCGCCCCACACAACGCGGTGAACGAGAACTCCGCGTCCCTCGCGAAGAAGAACCCGTCGCTGCGGTACGCCTTCCCCATGCCGCCGGGCTACGCGGGCGGTCAGCCCTGGCTGATCCCGGAGTGCGGCGTCGGCCCCGAGGCGCTGGATCCCGATCAGGACCCGGAGAATCGTCCGCCGACCGCGCAGCAGCTGTTCAAGCTCGATCCGGAGCGGAAGCCATGAGAGGCCTGCTCGCCCCGGTGGCCGTCGCATGCGCGCTCATCGCCGCGCTCGCGCTCCTCGCGTCCGGCGGCGAGGAGCCCTACCGCCTGCGCCTGGAGCTGCCCAACGCCAGCGGGCTGCGCGACGGGTCGCCCGTGGCGGTCGCGGGGGTCGACGCCGGGAAGGTCTCCCTGGACGTCGTCGGCCGCAAGGTCGTGGCCGACCTCGAGATCGAGCCGGACAAGGGGCCGGTCGGCAGAGACGTCGACGTCCAGATCACTGCGCTGAATCTCCTCGGGCAGAAGCGCGTCAACCTCGACAAGGGGGACCCGAGCGATCCGGCGCCGTCCGGCTTCATCGTCCCCGCATCGCGCGTGAGCGTCACCACCGACCTCGACCAGATCGTCAGTGTCCTCGACGGGCCCACGCAGGCGCGGCTCGGCGTGCTCATCAACCAGGCCGGTCTGGCGCTGTACGGGCGCCGGATGGACGTGCGCGTGCTGGTCGAGGAGCTGGCTCCGGTGATGGCGAAGACGAGGGGGCTGCTCAACGACCTCACGGCCGACAACGTGGCGCTCGGCCGCCTGATCACCACGAGCGACCGGTTCGTGACGTCGATGGCCCGGGAGCGCCGGTCGCTGTCCCGCCTGGTGCGCGAGGCCGCGCAGACGACCGATGTGATGGCGGAGCGGCGCGCCGAGCTCGCGCAGACCCTCGATCGAGCGCCGGCGACGCTCGCGCAGGCGCGGCGGTTCTTCGCTGAGCTCGAGGCGACCGCGGCGCCTCTCGGGCCCGCGGCGCGGGAGCTCAGCGACACGGCGCCGGAGCTGCAGCGCACACTCGACGAGCTCGAACCGGTCCGTCGCACCGCAGAGCCCGCCTTGCGCACCGCCGTCGAGGTCGCCCCGGCTCTCTCCCGGCTCGGGGTCGAGGCGACCCCGGTGCTCCGAGACGCCGTTCCGGTCGCTGACCGGCTGGGCGCCGTCACGAAGAGTGCCGCACCCGTCCTGAGGGCCGCCGACGGCAGCGTCGACAATCTCGTCGGCACGATGGAGAACTGGGCCCGGGCGATCCAGTTCCGCGACGGGCTGTCCCATGTGTTCCGCGGGGAGGCGTCGTTCACCCCCGATGTCGTCGAGAGCATCCTCAACCGCCTCGACGCGGGGAAGCCACCAGCCCGCGAGCAGCGACGCCCACGCGGCGCCGAGCGTCCCGCTGCACCAGCGCCTGTCGCGTCGCCTCCCGAGAAGCCGACGAGCGAGCCGGCTCCTCCGCCGGCGCCGAAGACGGGCGTGCCGGCGATCGACGGGTTGCTCGACCGCCTGCCCAAGGCGCTCGACGGCCAGCTCGGTGAGGAGCTCGGCGACGGGCTCGGCAAGGCGATCGATGGATTGGGCGGGCGCTCCCAGGGCGACGCAGCTCCCGGGAACGGACTCCTCGACTACCTCTTGCGCCCGTGATGTCGACACCACGCTCGGCACGCTCCCGTCTGCACCGGGGCCCTCGGCGTGAGACGCCCTCCGCTGCTGCTGTCGCCGTGCGGTTCGGGCTCGTCGTCGCGGTCATCGGCGGCTTCCTCTGGCTTGCGGCCTCCGTCTACAACGGCAAGCCGTGGGAGAGCTACGCCACGCTGTACGTGGAGGTGCCGAACACCGGCAACCTCATCAAGCACGATCCCGTCCGCATCGGCGGCAACCGCGTGGGCCAGGTCGTCGCCACGTCCGTGACCCCGCGCGGCGACGCGCGCGTCGAGCTCCAGCTCCAGGGCGGGGTCGAGATCCCGACCGACTCCCGTGTGCGCATCCGCGCCAACGGCCTGCTCGGTGCCCGCTACGTCGAGCTCGTCCCTGGCCGGTCGGAGACTCCGCACGACCCGGGCGGGACGATCCACGGCGGCGCCGACACGCTCACCTTCGGGCTGCCGGAGACCCTCGACACGTTCGATCTCGAGACACGGGGCGCGCTCGGCGACATGCTGCGGGGGCTCGGCGAGGGGCTCCACGGCCAGGGCAGCGCGCTGAACGAGATGCTCGCGGTGGATGCCGACGCCATCAGGCCGGCGCAGGAGCTCTTCGACGAGATCCGGGCGAACGGGGCGCCGCGCCGGCTCCTGCCCGCACTGGAATCCCTCTCTACGCCGCTGGACCGCGCGCGTGCCGACTCCGCCGCCGCGCTTGCGCCCGCGGCGACGACGATCGACGCGATCCAGGGTTCGGACGGCGCGCTCGGTGACACGCTCCGCGACACGCCGCCCGCCCTCTCGAGTGCCGGCCGCGGCCTGTCCGCAGGGACAGCGCTGCTCGCAGAGACACGGCGACTGGCCGTGGCGGTCCGAAGCGCTCTGCCAGGCGCACCGCGCGCGCTCCGCGCCACGAACGCGCTCCTGGACGAGCTGCCTCGGCCGCTGCGGCGGACCGACGCGCTCCTGCGGTCGGCGCGGCCCGCCGTTCCCGCCACGCTGCGGATCACCCGCCGCCTCCGTCCGCTGCTCGAACCGCTGGACGGCACCCTGCGCCACGCGATCCCGACGCTCGACGAGGTCGGGTTGCACGGCTGCGACATCACGAACTTCGCCGTCAACCTCCGCAGCATGACGGGGCTCGGCGGCACGGGCGAAGGCCCGGCGGGGCCGGCGATGGCGTTCCGCCTCATCCCGACTCCCTCCGCCCCGACGGAGACCCTCGGGGTCGGCGATACGACCGGGCTGGTCGTGCGAGACGGCTATCCCGCCCCGTGCATGTACCTCTCGAAGCCCTACCCGGTGATCGGCGGTGAGCGATGACGCCGCGCACCTGGTCGAATCGGGCGCTGGGCGCGGTCGTCCTCACGGCGCTGGCGGGTGTCTCCCTGCTCGTCTTCACGGGCAAGCTCGGATTCCACTCGCTGTCGACCGCCGACACACGAGAGATCAAGGCGCGATTCGCTGCAGCCGGCGCGCTGCGAACCGGCATCGCCGTCCGCGTCGACGGCCTCCGGGCCGGGAAGATCACGCAGGTCTCGCTGCCGGCGGGAAGCAGAGTCGCGGACGTCACCATGGAGGTGGACCGCGAGGCGGGACCGCTGTACGCCGACGCGCGCGCCTCGCTGCAGTGGAAGACGGTGCTCGGCGGGGCGTTCTACGTCGCGCTCGATCGCGGTCGTCCGTCGGCCGGCCCGCTCGCGGGTGCGATCCCGGCCGGCCGGACCGAGACGCAGGTCGAGCTCGACGAGCTGCTGTCCTTCGATCGCGGTGCGGCACGTCGAGGCTTGAACCGCCTGCCGCGGGCGCTGGCGGATGCGGTGCGCGACGGGGAGGCCCTTCCACGCGCGCTGGACCGGGTCGACGACGTCGCACCGGACCTCGCGGATGGCCTCGAGGCGCTGCGCGGCCGGCGCGACGGCGACCTCGAGGCGCTGCTCGAGCAGACCGCGGCGACTCTCCGTCAGCTCGACACGCCGACCGGCGGAGCCCGCAAGCTCGTGCAGGGGGCGGCGGTCACGTTGCGGACCACGGGTCGGAGGACCGCGGACATCCGGCACGCGCTCGGCGTGGCCCCGGGCGCCCTCGCCCAGGCCAGGCGGACGCTCCCGCGCCTGGACGCGACGCTCGACCTCCTCGACCCCCTCGTACGCGACCTCGACGAGGCCGCCCCCGAGGTGGCGCCCACGCTCTCGGAGCTGCGCCCCGTGCTCGAAGGCGCCGATCGACTGCTGCGCCGCGCGGAGCCGCTCCTGGACGACCTGCGTCCCGCGGTCCGGACCCTCGGCCGGACGTCGGACCTGGCGCGCGGCCTGCTGGTCGACCTGCGTCCCGGCCTGGACGACCTGGACGGCGCCGTCCTGCCGTACCTCAACGAGAAGGACGGCGTCACGGGCCGGACGACGGCGCAGATGATCGGGCCGACGCTCGCGGCGCTGGGGCCGGGCATGTCGGGGCAGGAGGACCAGAACGGGCACTTCGTCCGCTTCCCGGCGACCGCGGGCAGCTCGCCCCTCTACACCCCCTGTCAGACCTACCTGCACAACCCGGACAAGGACGCGATCGTGCAGTGCCAGGCGCTGTCGAAGACGTTCGAGCACATCTTCTCGTGGCCCACAGACGGCGAGGCGCCCGGAACCGACGGCTCGGCTCCTGGAACGACGAGCGAGGGCGGTTGATGTCGCGGCACGATGACCATGAGGACCTCTGGGACCCCCGCGAGCACCGAGCGCACGGCTTCACGCGCACGCGCCTGCGGCTCGAGCTCAGCCGGGCGATGCGCCCGGCGATCTGGATCGTCCTGGGTGCGGCGCTGGCCGCGCTGATCGCGCAGTTCATCGACCGCAACACCGGCGGGGGCTCCTCCAAGCAGGAAGTCGCCTTCGTGGTCGACGACGCGACGGCGATCGTGGCCTCCTACGACGAGGTGCGCTTCCTGGGCGTCCCGGCGGGGCGCGTGACCGCGGTCGAGTTCCAGGACGGCAAGCCCGTGGTGAGGGGCAGCTTCGACACCCGGCACGGGACGATCTACCGCGACGCTCAGGTGGTCGTGCGTCCCAACACGCCACTTCAGGACATGTACGTCGACGTGGTGGATCCCGGGACGCCCGCCGCCGGTCGGGCCGAGGCATCACGACCTCTTCCTGCGAGCCAGACGCAGACCTCGGTGAACGTCAACGACGTCCTCGACGTCTTCCGAGCCGACGAGCGCGAGCGCCTGCGCGTGCTGCTGGACAGCCTCGGCAACGGCCTGCACGACCGGGGCGCCGCTCTCCACGAGGCGTTCGTCCAGGTCGCCCCGCTGCTGACGTCGGCCCATCGCGTCGCCGAGCAGGTGGCGGTCCGCAAGCGGCGGACGAAGCGCCTCGTGCACAACGCGTCGCGCCTCTTCGGCGAGCTCGGGCGTCGTGACGCCATGCTGCGCGACCTGGTGGACGGCGGCAGCGTGGCGATGACCACCATCGCGGCGCACCGTCGAGATCTGGACGCCGTGTTGCGCGACCTCGCACCGACGCTGTCGTCCATGCGGTCGAGCTTCGCGTCGGTCTCCACGGTGCTGAGCGACGTCGACGGGGCGGTGCGCACGCTCGCGCCCGTCGCCTCCGAGCTGCCCGAGGCCCTGCACGACGTGCGCCGCCTGACCCGGGCGGCGGCTCCCGCGGTCACTGCGCTGCAGGCTCCCGTGAGGCGGCTGCAGCCGCTGGCGCGCACGTTGCCGCCGCTGTCGCACGACCTCGGAGGCGCCGTCGCCGACCTCGTGCCGCACGCGTCCACGCTCAACCGCGCGGCCCGGACGCTCGCGGGCTGCAAGACGGGCGTCCAGGGGTTCTTCCAGTGGAATCCGTCGTTCCCGAAATACGGCGACATGCGTGGCCACTCGCCGCGCGGCAACCTCGCCGCGGGCGCCCAGGCAGGCGGTCTGCTGGCCAATCCGTTCCAGTTCATCCCCGAGTCGTGTGCCCCCGGGCGGGCGATCGGCGGCCGGGTCCCGACGCCAGAGGACATGCACTGATCCGCGATGGCGCGCAACGAACGCAAGACCTCTCACGTCGTCACCACCGTCCTCGCCATCGGCGTGGCGGTGGCAGCGAGCATCTGGCTGATCGTGCTGCCCGGCAACCTCCGTGTCAGCAGTGACTACGAGGTGCGCGTCGTCGTGCCGCACGCTGCCACCCTCGCCAAAGGTGCGCGGGTCACGATGTCCGGCGCATCGGTGGGCAAGGTGGCTTCGGTCGAGCGCAAGGGCAGCGGCGCCGAGATCGAGCTGGCGCTCATGGACGACCGGGTCCATCCGCTCCCCGCGGACTCCACCGCCCGTGTCCGCGCCGTGACGGCGGTCGGCGAGAACTACGTCGAGGTGCGGCCCGGGACGTCGCGCGCGACCATCGCCCATGGCGGAACGGTCGCGGCCGCGACGGCAGGGTCGTACGTGGAACCGGACGAGATCCTCTCGGTGCTCCAGGACGGGACGCGGCAACGAGCGCGTGACCTCGTGCGTGGGCTCGGGGGTGGTCTGCGCGAGCGCGGGGACGACCTCAGCCGCACCGTCGCGGGGACCACCGGAACGCTCATCCCTCTCGCCAAGACGATGCAGACCCTCGCCGCGGACCGGAAGCGCGTCGCTCGTCTCGCCCGTCAGCTCGGTGAGGTTGCCGCCGCGGCCGGCTCGCGGGGCGAGGCCATCCGCGTGCTCGCCCGCGACTCCGTACGCACGTTCGACACGACGGCCCGCCACGACCGACAGCTGCGCGGGCTCATCGATGCGCTCCCGCCCACGGTGCGTCAGGTGCGGAGCACAAGCGAGCTGCTGTCCTCGGTGAGCCGCGCCGGCACGCCGGTCGTCGGTGACGTCGCGGCCGCAGTGGCCGCGGCGCGCCCGCTGATCACCGACCTGCGACCGGCCGCCCAAGCCGGGCGTGAGGCCGCCCGTGAGCTCGACGGCGCAGCGCCGGTGCTCGAGGGTCTTCTCGAGGCCGTCACGGAGGCCTCTCGACCTGCCGCCGACGCCGTGACCGCGCTGCGCGGCGTCACGTGCGAGACGACGCCGCTCCTGCGCTATCTCGAGCCGTACCGCCACGACGTCACGTCGTTCGTCGGCGCGTTCGGCTCCGCCGTCAACGCCTACGACGCGATCGGCCATCTCGTGAAGCTCCAACCGGTGCTCGGCGAGAACTCGCTCGCCGGCCTTCCCGACGAGCTCAGCGACTTCTCCCTGAAGCTCGTGCACGAGGGCGTGTTCAGCAAGAGCACCTCCCTGAACTGGAACCCCTATCCCCGGCCGGGGCAGATCGGGCGATCCGGTGCCTCGGGCTCCCCCCGGTACAAGGGTCCCGACGACTTCGCGAAGCGCAGCGGCTGGACGTACCCGCGCATCAAGGCGGACTGCTGATGAGCCTCACCGCAGGCCGCGTCGACCACTCCGCGGGCGCGGCTCCGCTGGCCGTCGAGACGAGAGACCTCGCGAAGAGCTTCGGCTCGCACGATGTGCTGCGCGGTGTCGATCTCGAGATCCCGAGCGGCGCGACCACCGTCGTGCTCGGCCCTTCCGGCACCGGCAAGAGCGTGCTCCTGAGCCTCATCCTCGGCCTTCAGGCGCCCGACCGCGGCGATGTCTTCGTGCATGGCGCATCCTTGAGCTCCATGAAGCCCAGGGACATCGACGAGGTCCGGCGGCACGTCGGCGTCATGTTCCAGGACGGTGCGCTCTTCAGCTCGATGAACGTGTTCGACAACGTCGCCTTCCCGCTGCGCCAGCACACCGACATGCCCGAGCGCGAGGTTCGCCGCATCGTGAAGGCGGAGCTCCGCGCCGTCGGACTGTCCGCCGCGGCCGGCCGGATGCCGAATCAGCTGTCGGGCGGCATGAAGAAGCGCGCGGGCTTGGCCCGCGCACTGTCGCTGCGTCCGGACATCCTGCTCTGCGACGAGCCCGACTCCGGTCTCGACCCGGTGCGCACGGCGCTGCTCGGCGAGCTGCTCGCGACGCGCAGGGAGGATCTCGGCAACACGATGATCGTCGTCACGCACAACATCGCGCTCGCGCGCCTGCTCGCCGATCACGTCGCGCTGCTGTGGCAGGGGCAGGTCGTCGCACAGGGGCCTGCCGCCGACACGTTCGACTCCGATGACGCGTTCACCCGGCAGTTCCTGAGCGGCGACCCCGTCGGCCCGCTCACCATGGACTGATCCCGCGAAAGAGAGGCGCCGATGCCCACCCAGGACGTCACACCCCCCATCACCCTCCAGTCCGACGCGACCGCGGAGGCGATCGCGCTCGGCGGCATGTCGGTCCTGATCCTGCTGCTCGTGGTGTGGGCGGTGGTCCGTCGGGAGTGGATGCTGCCTGCGCTGCTCTTCGGGGCAGGGACGGCCAGCCTCGTCGAGGCGCAGCTCGACGTGCTGTCGCGCATCTGGTGGGCCGAGGATCTCGTCCGCGCCTACGAGTACTTCGGCGTCCCGATCCCGGTGTTCGTCCCGCTCGGCTACACGCTCCTCATCGGCGGGGGCGCGTACACGGTCTACCGGGTGATCCGCGACGGGGCGACGCGCCAGCAGCTCGTCGCCGTCGCCGCCGGGTTCTTCGTCGTGGAGAGCGCCTTCGAGATGTTCTGGATGAGCTTCGACATCTACGAGTACTACGGGCCGCAGCCGATGGAGGTCTTCGGCTTCCCGCTCTACTGGGGCATCGTCAACACGTGCACCGCTGTCACGGCCGGGTACGTCGTGTTCCGGCTCCGACCGCACCTGCGTGGCGCGGCGCTGGCGTTCCTCGCCATCGTGCCCCCGCTCTCGTTCGGGGTGGACTTCGCCGTCTCGTGGCCCACCTGGGCCGGCATCCACGCGGGCTTCTCCTCGCTGGCGCTGTCCTTCCTGGCGCTCATCACGATCGCGCTCTGCGTGCTGGAGCTGTGGCTCGTCTCTGGGTTCGCGGAGCGCGAGGGGAGCGAGCGGCGCGGGGCGGGCGATGGCACGAGCTCCCCGGACGCGACGGGGGCCGGCCGCGAGCTCGCCGCCGCCGGGTCAGCCTGAGCGTGCGGCTCAGCGGTCGCGGGCTTCGCGTCGGGCAGCTGCCGGCGTCCGACCCGTCCAGCGCGTATAGGCACGTGCGAAGGCGCGCACGTCGGTGTATCCGACGCGCAGCGCGACACGAGCGATCGGCTCGTCCGTCTCGAGCAGCAGCACGGTCGCCGATCGCTCGCGCGCGGCGTCGGCGATCGCGCGAAACGACGTGCCCTCGGCCGCGAGCAGCCGGTTGAGCGTCCGAGGGTGGACGTAGCGCTCGGCAGCGACGTTCTGCAAGGTCCACGCCTCGGGCGGCAGCCGCTGCATCGCCTGCTCGACCTTCGCCCGGGCGCTGCCGTCCGGGGCGGCGAGGACGGCGCGCTCGAGGAGCTGCTCGCATTGCCGCTCACACATCGCTGCCGCGAAAGGATCCCCGTCGGGCAGCTCCTCATCGAGGAGGCGCGGCGCGAAGCTGATGACGTTGCGCGCGGCTCCCGGGATGAACCGGCGAGGTCCGGCCGCATCGCGGAGCGCGCCGACGCGCTCGGGTGGCAAGGTGGTGGACACGGTCACCCCCGGACGTTCACCGACGAGGAGTCGCAGGACGGCCAAGGAGAACGCGAGGTCGCGTTCGATGACGAAGTTGCGCAGCGGCTCCGGGATCTCCGCCTCGGAGAAGATCGCGTCCAGCTGTCCGTCTCGCTCCGAGATCTGAACGTCGCACATCCCCCAGGAGAACTTTCGGAGCCCTTGGCGCAGTGCGACTGCGACGAGATCGCGGATGGTCTGGCTCGACATCATCGCCAGGCCGTACACGCCCAGGGTGCCGAGCTGAACCGTGTTCCCTGCGCGCGTTCCCAGCCCGGGAGGATCGCCGGTCCACCTGACGAGGTTGGCGATCGCGACGAGCTCCTGCTCCGCGAGGACCACGGGCTCCCGCACCAGGAGGTCGGCCGGCTCGAGCCCGGTGCCGTCCAAGCACGCGGCGGGAGGCATGCCCACCGACGTGGCGACCTCGAGCAGGACACGCAACGCCGCAGGGTGGCGCATCCCCGTCCCGTCGCACGCCGCGTCGATGGCGGCTTCAGGACCAGGGTCGGCGTGAGCCTCGAGCGGCATGGACGAGTCAATCTAACCCGGAGCCAAGCGGCTCGCGCCGGTGCACGTGCTGACATTCGGCAGGCATTTCGCGACACCGGCTTCGGCGCCGGTTGCAGTGCGCACCAGGCCTGAGAGGGTCGTCGGCGCTGCGACCACCGACCCGGAGGAGCTTCGATGAGCACGCACGCGGCCGCACGGCCGGCCACGACGACAGGGCGGCGGGTAGGCGACCTCGGGCCCGGCTGCGCGGTGCAGAGCTTCGACTTCCGTCTCGCCGACCTCGACGAGAACGATCCGATCTACGGGCTCGGGCAACGCGGCGTGTGGGCGTACGGCGGCTATCGCACCGCGGCCGACAAGCTCTACGTGCTCGAGCGCAAGTACGTCCACCAGATGACCGGCGGTCTGTGGATGATGTCGAACGACGCCGGTGCGCTCGAGCTCTGTCCGGAGACCATGCGCACCGCCCGTGGCGAGCTCCGCCGGGAGATGGGCTCCGAGCGGCGCGTGTACCGCGATCACCTCCTGGCGAAGCTCGGTCGTCACGCGCCCGCGGACGAGATCCCGCTCGTGATGGAGCTCACCGACGACGGGATGGTGTGGCAGGAGGGGTCGCTCGTCGATCTTCAGGGCACGGGCATCGGCCCGGGGCTGTCGATGTTCGTCCTCGAACGGGACTGGCCGATGTCCTACATCGGCCGAGCGCTGCATACGACCGGGACGATCCGCGGCGAACCCGTCGAGGGTGTGACCTTCCTGGACCACGGCTACTGGAGGCCCCGGCGGGAGTGGAAGGAGGAGAAGTTCTACGGCGAGCGCCAGATCTGCTGGCACGTGTTCTGGACGCAGTTCGAGGACGGGAGCCAGGAGTGGGGACAGATCATGCGCGCGACTCCCGGCGTGGCGGCGGCGATGGTCGCTTCCGACGACGAGACGGTCGCCGCCACCGGTGAGGTCGACAGCACCTTCACGGTCGACGACGAGGGGTACGTCGCCACTGCCACCCATCGCGCTTGCGGCATCGAATGGGAGTTCGCCGCTGAGGCGAGCGGCAAGATGCTCGATTTCAGCGCTGCGCGCTGGGGTGAGTACCGCGCCCAGGCCGGCCACACGCAGCGCGTCGGTGAGACCCGGCCGGTCAGGAGCGGCTTCACCTGGCTGGAGACCTTCACCGACCGCATGCGCAGCGACGGACTCGCGGCGCCCCGCGATGCCTGAGGTCAGTCCGGTCCACGCGGCCTCGGCACCGGAGACCCGCTGGTCGCGCGTCAACTACGCCGAGGCCATCCAGGGTGTCCAGACGCCGCTGGGCTGGACGCTGTGGCAGAACATCTTCAATCAGGCGCCGAGGCAGGCCTTCGTCGCCATCGGCGTGCTGCCCCGCACCGAGCTCTCGAGTCCCGCCCCCGGCGCCGCGACGATCGACGGCGACGTGTTCTCGGCATGCTTCTTCGGGCGGCCGGCCGCGAACGTCAGCGTGTTCCACCGGATCGGCGAGCTCATGCCCGGGACGTCCGGCGACGCGCTGATCGCCCAGATCTTCGCCGAGCACGACGGTCTCCGCCCAGCTTCGCGTCTCTCGGCTGACGGCCGCGTCCGACGCTACGTGACGACGGCCGCGAAGTTCGCGCCGGCGGCGATTCGATTCGAGCGCATGGTCGTCCCGATGCGCGACGAGTACCGTCGCTGGTGGCGGTCGTCGGTGATCGAGCAGCCGCCGGCGAGCCTCGACCAGGCGACAGCCCTCCTGCGCGACGCCGGCGACCGGTTCGCCCACGCCGGAACCGTCCACGTGGTCGTCTCGTTCCTCGGGCAGGCGCTGGTCGACCAGGTCGAGGCGCTGGCGCGCTCGGCCTGGGGCACGTGCGAGGGGTCGGCGGACCTGACGACCGGTGTCGGCGGCATGGAGGAGGCGCTCATGATGGCCGACCTCTGGTCGGCCGCAGCCGGGGATCTGTCGCTCGACGAGCTGCTCGCCCGTCACGGGTACCACGGGCCGAACGAGGGTGCGCTCGACAGCCGTGTGTGGCGCGAGGACCCCGGGCCGGCGCGGAGACTCGTCGATCGCTACCGGGACGCGGACGTCTCGCATCCGACCGAGCGCGAGGCGGTCCAGGCCACGCGACGGCTCGAGGCGGAACGGCGCCTGGCCGCCGGGCTCGGTCCCGCGGGTCGCGCGCGGGCGCGAGCTGTGCTCCCCCTCGCCCGGCGAGTCGTCCCCAAGCGGGAGGTGGGCAAGGCCGCGTACCTCCTCGCCATCGACGGGGCGCGCTGCGCCGCCCGGGCCATCGGAGCCGAGCTCGTCGCCCGGGGCCACCTCGATGATCCCGAGGACGTGTTCTTCCTCACCTACGACGAGCTCGTGAGCGGCATCGACAGGCCGGTGCAGGACCTCGTCGCCCAGCGCCGCTCCCAGCACGCGGATTTCGAGGCGCTCGACCTTCCGACCGCGTGGACGGGGGATCCGGAGGCGACGCCATCCACCAGGCACGACGTCGCGGTGCGTCGGGAAGCGCGCGAGGTCAGCGGTGTCGGCGTCACGGGCGAGGCGGTGATCGGCCGGGCGCGCGTCGTCCTCGACCCGGACGATGCCGATCTCGAGCCGGGGGACGTGCTCGTCTGCAGGACGACCGATCCGAGCTGGACGCCGCTGTTCCTGCTGGCCGAGGCGCTCGTGATCGACACGGGCGGAGTCATGAGCCACGGCGCGATCGTCGCTCGCGAGCTCGGCGTCACATGCGTCATCGGCACCGGGACCGGGACGAACGACATCCCGGACGGCGCCACCGTGAGCGTCGACGGTCGCACGGGCGCCGTCTGCGTGCTCGAGAGGAGAGCGCGGCCGACGGTCTGAGCGCTCAGCGCGACGCGCCGTGGCGCAGGTCCCGCTTCCAATGCACCGCGGGGAGCGACGTGGGCAGCACGCCGGGCTCGGCATCGACGACCACCGGGATCGCCTGCGTCAGCACGACCCCCGTGCCGCGGTCTGCGGTCGTGCGCTGGACGACGGTACGAGTAGCCGGCCGACCGTCGATCGTGACGATCCACTCCGCCGTCGACGACGTCACGACATCCGGCTTCATGAGCGGCGTGAGGTACCAGCCGACGCGCATGGTGATGAACGGCTCTGCTCCGGCATAGGCGACGGTGTCGTACGCCACCCGCCCGACGCGCCCGCGGCGGACCGTCATCACCGGGCTGACGAGATCCTGCGGCGCGACCGCGCAGTCGGACGTCGTCTCGATCCGGCTGAGCTCGACGCCCATGCGGTCGGCCATGAGCTCGATGGCCTGGTACCAGTACTGCCGCTGGTACCAGACGGCGTGACCGTCCGTGCTGCTGACCTCTCCGAGATCGCCGCCGAGGCCGAGCACCTCGAGGACGCCCGGATCCTTCTGGTGGACGCAGTCGAAGTACTCCTCGACGGTGATCGACCTGATGTCGTTCGAGCCGCCGGCGAGGGCGAGCACCAGTCGCGGGCACATGAAGTTCGGATTCGACCCCGCGGCGTGGAACGTCGCGCCGCCGCGCTGCGCGGCCGCCTCGATGGCGTCGGCGAGCTCCGGATCGCGAGCGTCGAGATTCGTGTAGGGGTGGGAGGTGATGACGTTGCGGCCGGCTTGCAGCAGTCGCACGTAGTCGTCGCGTGGGTCCGCGCCCGGCATGTCCAGCGACGTGTGCAGCACCGCGTCGCACTCGATCGCGAGGAGATCGTCGACGTCGCGCGTGGCCGAGAGGCCCAACGGCTCGAGGCCGGCGAGGGCGCCGATGTCCTGGCCGTCCTTGGCCTCGGCGTACACGAGGGCGCCCACCACCTCCAGCTCGGGGAGGCTCATCGCCTCCCGCACGACGGCGGACCCGATGCTCCCGAGCCCCCAGATCGCGATTCGATAGGGGCGCCGAACCCGTGTCTCGGGAATCATGGCGACCAGCGAACACCGCGTCGCGGGATCGGTCAACGCGCGGAGAGACGAGTTGTCGCAAACGGCGAAGGCGGTGTCGCGGGCAAGCGACGGGCGGCCATCAGCGGCGCGGAGCTGCTCGAAGAACGCGGTCCGCTGCGCGAGCACCGAACATCCAGTACGATGACCGTACAGGTTGTTCGATCACGCTGTCCGAGGGGAGTTCTCCATGTCCGGTTCGAAGGGTGAGCAGGCCGACATCGTCGTCGTCGGCGCGGGTCACAACGGCCTCGTCGCCGCCTGCTATCTCGCGAAGGCCGGTCTCGACGTCCTCGTCGTCGAGGCGGCGGCGACGCCGGGCGGGATGACGTCGACGAACCCGATGGCTCCGGAGGCGCCGGAGCATCTCATCAACGAGGCGTCGATCCACGCGTCGCTGTTCCGCACGACGAACATCGACAGCGAGCTGGAGCTGTCGAAGAGGTACGGGCTGCGTCAGCGGCTCATCAACCCGGCCCACGTGCATCTCGGGCCGGAGGGCGAGTCGATCGCGATGTGGCGTGAGGCGGAGCGCACGATCGAGGAGATGAGGCGCTTCTCGCGCAAGGACGCCGAGCAGTGGCGCGAGCTGTCGGAGATCATCTCGGCGGCGACCGCGATGGGACTGCCGATGATGCAGACCAACCCGGTGAAGCCGGAGGGCAAGCGGGTGCTCGAGGCGCTGAAGGCGGTCGCGAAGGGCCGCAAGCAGCTGAAGAAGATCCTCCACTGGGCGTCGATCTCGCAGAAGGAGGCGATCGAGGAGTACTTCGAGCACGACATGGTGCGCGGCCCGCTCACGGTGAACCTGCCGTTCATGGCCTTCGATGCCGATGCGTCGGGCTGGGCGCTCATCTACCTCGGCGTCTACCAGAAGTGGGGCGTCGCGATGTTCGAGGGCGGGACGGGAGCGTTCCCGGCCGCGCTCATCCGCTGCCTGGAGGACCACGGCGGCCGGGTGCGCTGCTCGGCGCCGGTCGCGCAGATGCTCATGCGCGGCGGCCGGGTGAGCGGCGTCGTGCTGGAGGACGGCGAGGAGATCACGGCGCGCCAGGGCGTCGTCACCGCGTGCGGGCCGACGATCGCGCTCGGCGAGCTGCTCCCGGACGGCGTCCTCGACGAGCGGCTCACCCGCAAGGTCGAGCACATCCCGACCCGCTCGACCGGCTACGGCAACATCAAGGTGAACGTCGCGCTGAAGGGCCGCGTCGAGCTCACCCGCCACCAGCAGTGGCGCAGGGAGAACCTCCCCGGCGACCCGGTCGACCTGCGGCTGCCGTGCGTCACCTGGTCGACGCATCAGCAGTCGCTCGACGCCGGGGAGGCGTGCGTGCGCGGAGAGGTGCCGCAGATGATCCCGGGCCTCTCGCAGGTGACGACCGCTTTCGACCCGGCGATGGCGCCGGAGGGCCACGACACGTGGTGGTTCTGGTCCGGGCTCGTGCCCTCGAAGCCCGTCGAGGACTGGGACGCCGTGAAGGCGAAGGCCGAGGAGCGGATCCTCGCCGACTGCGCCCAGTACTACGACGGCCTCGACAGCCTCGAGATCGCGCGGCGCACCCTCACGCCGAAGGGCCTCGAGGAGCGCTTCCGCGCCCCGGACGGCAACGTCTACCACGTCGATCCGATCATCACCCGCTTCGGGCCGCTGCGCCCCGCGGCCGGGCTCGCCGGCTACGTCACCCCCGTCCCGGGGCTCTTCCTCTCCGGCTCGGGCACCCACCCGATCGCCGGCATCAACGGCATGCCCGGCATGAACGCCGCCAAGACGATCATCAAGACCCTCGGCTCGTGACCCCGGCGCGGGTCCTGCTCGGGCTCGCCTGGTGCGGCCCGGCCTTCGTCACCGTCTTCTTCGTCGGGGCGATCATGGCCGGGCTCATCCCACCCCCGGACCCGACCGACAGCGCCGAGGAGATCGCGGCGTTCTGGCAGACCGACACCGACGTCAAGCGCGCCGGCCTGATCCTCATGATGATCGGCGCGGGCCTCAGCGCCCCGTTCAGCGTCGCGGTCGCGATGGTCGTCAAGCGGAGCGAGGGCGCGTTCTCGCCCCTCACCTACCTCGCGCTCATGGGCGGGGCGCTCGGCGTCGTCGCGATCCTGCTGCCGACGATGCTCTTCATGGGCCCGGCGTTCCGGCCCGAGTCACGCCCGCCCGAGATCACCCACGCCCTCATGGATCTCGCGGTGATCCCGTTCATCATCAACTACCCGCCGGCGCTCATCCAGTTCGTCGCGCTCGGCCTCGGGATCCTCTCCGCGAAGGGCGATGCCCCGCCCGTGCCGACGTGGGTCGGCTGGTACAGCATCTGGACGGCGTTCCTCTTCATCCCCGGCGCGTTCCTCCTCTTCTTCAAGACCGGTGCATGGGCGTGGGACGGCCTCCTGGCGTTCTGGCTCGTCGCCTCGATCTTCGGCGCGTGGTTCCTCGTCGTCTTCCACCACCTCCGTCGCGCGATCCTCCGCGGAGCCGTGGTCGCGTGAGCGCGCGCCGCATCCCCGGAGAGGCCGGCGTCTGGCTCTTCATCCTCGCCGACATGTGCGCCTTCGCGCTCATGTTCGGCGTGCTCATCCACGTCCAGGGCGAGGACCCCGCGCTCTACGAGGCGTCGCAGAGCGAGCTCACGCTCGCGATCGGGGTCGTCAACACGCTCGTCCTCCTCACCAGCTCGCTCGCGGTCGCGCTCGGCGTCCGGGCTGCGCGCGGTCCGCGGCCGGCCGAGGCGGCCCGCTTCTTCGCCGGCGCGATCGGGTGCGCCGTCGCGTTCGCGACGCTCAAGGCCGTCGAGTACGCGGACCTCGGCGGCGCCGACGTGTCGGCGCGCGAGAGCGACTTCTTCCTCTACTACTTCACGTTCACCGGGCTCCATCTCCTCCACGTCGCGATCGGCCTCGCGGTCCTCGTCTTCGTCACCCGCGCGGTGCGCCGTGCGACGGCGCCGCTCGACGCGCGCGGGACGTCGTTCGTCGAGAGCGGGGCGAGCTACTGGCACATGGTCGACCTGCTGTGGATCGTCCTCTTCGCGCTCCTCTACCTCTTCGGGACGGCGTGATGGTCGATGCGTCGAAGCTCCTCGTCGCGGTCTGGGCGGGCCTCGCTCTCGCGACCGTCGCCTCGTGGCAGCTCGGGGAGGGGACAGGCGATCTCGCCGTCCTCGCGCTCATCGGCCTCGCGTTCACGAAGGTCTGGCTCGTCGGGCGGCACTTCATGGAGCTGCGTCATGCGCCGCCGGTCCTGCGCGGGGCCTTCGACGCCTACGTCATCGTCGTGCCGCTCGCGCTCGCGACGCTCTTCCTCGCGGCATGACCGACGCGCGCTGGGGTCGCTACGTCGCGGCGCACAGCCGCCGCGTCATGTGGGTGTCGATCGTCCTCGTCCTCGCCGGCTTCGCGCTCGCCCCCGTCTTCCGCGCGAACCTCCTCGGCCTCGGCTACCAGACCCCCGGCACGGAGTCCGACGAGGCGACGCAGCTCATCGAGGAGCGCACGGGCATCGCCGAGCGCGTCGCGCTCGTCGTGTGGGCCGAGGACGGGTCCGCGGACCGCGTCGCAGTGGGGCGCGCACTCGACGCCGCCGTCGAGCGGGTGAGGCGGGCCGACGGCGTCGTCGCGGTGCTGCCGCCGGCCGCGCGAGGCGGCGGAGCGGTCGCCGGCGACGGGCGGACGGCGACGGCGACGGTCCTCCTGGAGGGCGACACCGCGGAGCGCCAGGACCTGTCTGACGAGCTCAATGCGCTGCTGCCGGCCGTCGCGCCCGACGGCGTCCGCGTCGCGGTGACGGGCAACTCGCCGCTGCTCGCCGACCTCATCCACGTCGAGGAGCGCGACCTGCTGAAGGCGGAGCTCGTCGGCCTGCCGATCGCCTTCGCGATCCTGCTCCTCGCGCTGCGCTCCCTCGTGGCTGCGCTGCTCCCGCTCGTCCTCGCGATCTCCGGCCTCGGCCTGGGCCTGGGCCTCCTCGGCGCGACCGTGCTGGTCGCCGACTGGAACCTCTTCGTCGAGACGCTCGCGTCGATGCTCGGCCTCGCCATCGGCATCGACTACTCGCTTCTCGTCGTCCGCCGCTATCGGGAGGAGCTCGCGTCGGGCGCCGAGCCGCCCGACGCGCTCGTGCGGACGCTCCAGACCGCCGGTCGCACGGTGACGTTCTCGGGCGCGATCGTCGTCGCGGCCATGCTCGGGATGGCCGTCACCGGGCTGCCCTTCTTCGCGGAGTCGGCGGTCGCGGTCATCCTCGTCGTCGCGCTCATGGTCGTGGGCGCGCTCACCTTCCTGCCGGCGCTGCTCGTGCGCCTCGGTCCCCGCCTCGACCTGCTCCGCCTCCCGGAGCGCCGCCGGCGCGAGTCGCGGTCCGTCACCCGGTGGGAGCGGTGGGCGCACGGGGTCATGCGTCGACCGGTCCCGGTGCTCGTCGTGGGCGTCGGGCTCCTCGTCGCCGCCGCGGTCCCTGCGCTCGGGGTGCAGACCGGAACCGATCTCAACGCCCGTGCGATGGCCGGCGAGCCGTCCGCCGACGGGCTCGCGGCGCTCGAGCGCGCCTTCCCCGACGCGTCACTCGCCCCCGTCGAGGTCGTCGTGCGCGGCGAGGGCGACGTCCTCGCCGCGGCGGTGCGCGATGCCCGCGCCGTCATGGAGGGAGCGGACCGGCTCGGCGCCGTCGACGCCGCGCCGCTCGGCAGTGACGCCGCGCTCCTCCTCGCGACGCCCACGGTCCCCGCGGACACGCTCGAGGCCGATGCCCTCGTCCGGGATCTGCGAGCGGAGCTGCGCGACGCGACGCCGACCGACGCCGACGTGCTCGTCACGGGCGTGACGGCCGAGCTGGTCGACTACGCCGACGAGACGAACGCGTGGACGCCGTTCGTCGTCGCGTTCACGCTCGGGCTGTCCGGGCTCCTCCTCGTCTGGGTGTTCCGCAGCGTCCTGCTCGCCGTGAAGGCGATCCTCTTCAACCTGCTGAGCATCGGCGCGGCCTTCGGCCTCACCGTCCTCGTCTTCCAGGAGGGGCTCGGCGAGGAGGTGCTCGACTTCACGTCGCTCGGGTTCGTGCAGGCCTGGATGCCGCTGCTCCTCTTCATGCTCCTCTTCGGGCTGTCCATGGACTACGAGGTCTTCATGGTCACGCGCATCCGCGAGGAGTACGACCGGACGGGGGACGCCGTCAGCGCGATCGCCGTCGGCCTCGCGCGCACGGGCAGCGTCGTCACGGCGGCGGCCGGGATCATGGTCGCGATCTTCGGCTCCTTCTGCCTCACGAGCATCCCCGAGGTGAAGCAGATGGGGTTCGGCCTCGCGGTCGCGGTGCTGCTCGACGCGACGATCGTGCGCGCGATGCTCGTCCCGGCGTTCATGGTCGTCGCCGCGCGGTGGAACTGGTGGCTGCCGGCGTGGCTCGACCGCCGGCTGCCCCGGCTGCAGCACTGAAGACGGCGGGCCGCGACGGGCTTGCCGTGACGATCGAACATCATGTACGATCGTCCGACAGGCTGTCCGGTGACGACGTGCGCCGGGCCGAACAGGAGGAGACCCACGAGATGCTCGACTTCGCAGCACCCCTCGCGGCCGTCGCGGGCTATCCGCCCAACATCGAGCCGCACCCGTCCGACTTCAGCGCCGGAGCCGGCGCGGAATGGGCGTTCTTCTTCATCGCCGGCGCGGCGGTGGTCATCCTCGCGCTGCCCTGGGCCATCCGGGCCGCGATGAACCGCAACCCGATCCCGATCATCGTCATGATCAGCGGGCTCATCTGCTCCCTCGAGGAGCCGATGCTCGACATCCTCGGCCACCTGCACTGGGCCAACGACCTCGAGACGGCGTTCACGAACTTCGCCGTCCCGGTGCCCGCCCTCATCCCGTTGTGTTACGTCGCCTTCCTCGGGCTGATGTCGTACTTCTGCTACTTCGTCATCCGCAACGGGGCGAAGGTGCGGCACTTCATGATGCTGCTCGCGATGGGGCTCATCCTCGACGCCGTCATGGAGACGATCGGGATCAACCTCAACGTCTACGAGTACTACGGCGTCCAGCCCTACGAGCTGTTCGGCTTCCCGTACTGGTGGGGCTTCATCAACGGCGCGTCGTTCGTCGCCGTGGGCACGATCCTCGCCTACGCTGTCCCGCGGGTGCAGGGTCCGCAGAAGGTGCTGCTCATCTTCGTCGCTCCGGCGGGGATGATGATCAACTACTTCGTCTTCGGCTCGATCCACATCCTCGCCCACAACGCCGAGCTCGCCGAGTGGATCCGCTGGGTCGCCGCGACGGTGATGATGGCGGAGATGGTCTTCGCGATGAAGATCTACCACTCGTTCGTCGGCGTGAAGGGCGACGCTCCCGCGCCGAACTGGACGCTCCCGCGCATGTTCCAGTTCGTCGTGCTGCCCGAGCGCAAGCGCAACGAGCTGTTCGCGAAGATGTGCCGCGAGGGAGGCGTCCCGCTCACCGAGCCGATCCCGGTCGGCGAGCTGGCCCCGCCGCCCTACGCCACCCAGGAC
This sequence comes from Paraconexibacter sp., assembly GCF_059438195.1. Lineage (NCBI taxonomy): Bacteria > Bacillati > Actinomycetota > Thermoleophilia > Solirubrobacterales > Paraconexibacteraceae > Paraconexibacter > Paraconexibacter sp. Next base: position 40,028 of record NZ_JBLKKY010000004.1, on the reverse strand, counting down.
CAGCCGGCCTCGCCGGCGCCCGCTCAGCGCGAGCCCGCGCTCGTGTAGCGCACCGGTCCATCCAGGACGTCCCGACGCCGGTGGGTCTGAGCCCGCCGGCGTCGTGCGTTCCGGGACCGCGTCAGCTGTGGTGGCCCTCGTAGAGCGTGCGCCAGGCGATGTCGGTCATCGTGTCGAGGAGGCGCTTGCTCTCGGCCTTCGAGGCCGGCGCGACGAGCTGGTAGAGACCGCGCTCGAGCATCCAGGTGAGCCACCGCGCGGTGCGCTCGGGATCGAGCTCGGGCGCCGCGGCCCCGGCCTTCTGCTGCTCGCGGATGTGGCCGGCGAGCCCGCCGACCGCGGTCTCGACGAGCGTGAGGTGCTGCTCACGGATCTGCGGGTCGTAGGCCGCGGTCTCGGTGATCGCGCCGAGCAGCGTCTGGTGGCGGCGGTAGGTGTCGAAGAGCGGCTTGAGCGCACCGCGCAGGTCGTCCCGCGAGGCCTCGGGCGAGAGCTCGAACCACGACGCGCCCGCCTCGGCGAGGTCGCGGGTGACGTCCTCGGCCATCGCGCGCAGCAGGTCGCCCTTGTCGTCGAAGTAGACGTAGAAGGTCGAGCGCGAGATGTCGACGGCCTTGATGAGACGCTCGACGCTGATGTCGGAGTACGACTCGCCGCCTTCGAGGAGCGGCTCGACCGCCTCGACGAAGTAGCGGGCGAGGAGGGAGCGCCTCTCCTCGCGCGGCGGCTGGAGGGGCTTCGTCGTCCGGGGCGGCATGGCGCCATCGTACAGACGGCGAAGGAATGTCCGACGCCCGAACGACGTGTTCGGCGCTCAGGCGGCCGCGACCGGGTCGCCGAGGAGCGACACGACGCCCGCCGCGCCGTCGACGCGCAGGCGGTCGCCGGTCCTGATGACGCGGGTCCCGGTCCGCGTGTTGATGACGCACGGAAGCCCCATCTCGCGCGCGACGATCGCGCCGTGGCTCATGTGCCCGCCGATGTCGATGACGGCCGCCGCGGCGGGGAGGAACAGCGACACCCAGCTCGGGTCGGTCGTCGCGCAGACGAGGATCTCGCCGTCCTCGAGGTCGGCCTCGTCGGGGTCGAGGACGACGCGCGCGACGCCCTCGACGATGCCCGGGTTGACCCCGATCCCCTCGAGCGTCGTGAACGCCTCGGGGCCGGCCGCGTCGTCCGCCGCGGCGACGGGCTCGGGAGCGCCGACCCAGGCCTCGGGGATCTCGAGGCCGACGAGCTGCTCGCGCTCCGCGCGGCGTCGCGCGACGAGCGCGTCGAGATCGGCGTCGCGGGGCGGGTCGCAGAGCTCATCGACGGTGAGGTGGACGGCGTACTCCGGGTCGGAGAGCCGGCCGGCGGCGACGAGGTCGCGTGCGAGCGCACCAGCCGCGGCGCGGGCGCCGTCGACGGCGATGAGGTAGCCGGCCTTGCCGATCTCGCGCGCGCCGATCCAGCGGCTCGCGAGGGCGAGGAGGGCGCGAGCGCGGAGACGCCCGCCGCGCGGCAGCGCCGAGAGGAGCGCCTCCTCGGCCGCCTCGCGCGCGGCGCGCTGGCGCTCGGCGAGGCTCTCGGGGGACCGCGACTCCGGCATCCCGCGGTAGGTCGCGACGAGCCGCTCGACCGCCGCCAGGTTCTCGCGCCACACCTTCCGGTGGATCTGGCCCGCGTCGGGGCCCTGCCAGCCGTGGTGGCGCAGGAACGCGTCGAGGGGGATCGCATCCCGCGACACGCGCCAGAGGTCGCGGGCGATCTCGGTCTCCTCGACCGACCCGTAGCCCGTGACCAGGGCGCTCGCGCTGTGGTCGCCGGGAGCGGACGCGACGAGCGCCTCGAGCTGCTCGAAGATGCCCGAGCCGATCATGCTCACCGTCGTGTGGAGCGCCATGTTGCGTGCGAAGAGGTCCGCTGCGACGGCGATCGCCTCGCGCGCCTCGGCGGGGGTCGCCGGGCCGCCCTCGACGTGGCGCGGGACCGTCTCGGACCACCACGCGAACGTCCTCGCCCGCACCCGCCGCAGGCGCGCGGGCGCCGTCGCGACCTCGACGGGCATGCGCACCGCGACGACGGGGTAGCGCCGCCGCGTCGGGTGGCGCTCGACGTCGCGGATCTCGCCGAAGAGCTGCTGCTCGACCTTCTCGGGGCCGACGCCGGGCAGGCGCTCCGCCATCCGGGCGATGAGGTCGATGTTGCCGGCGTAGCGGCCGAAGACGACGGCGTTGAACCGCTCGCCGACGTCGTCGGGCACCGGCTCCTCGTCGCGGCGCATCGCGCCGAGGTTGACGAACCCCCGGCGCATCCCCCGCTCGCAGGCGGCGCCGAAGAACGACCAGCTCAACGCCGTCGAGATCCCGGGCAGCGCCTCGGCGGTGTTCCCGCGGGTCCAGGCGACGTCCGGGCCGCCGAGCTCGTGGAGGACGTGAGGTGAGGTCATCGAGATGCGTATCCGCGGACGAGGTGGTCGAGGCCGGTGAGGAACTGGTCACGGCGCGAGGCCGGTTCGAAGTGGGGAGCGAGACGGCGGATCGTCGGGTAGTCGCTCTCCTCGAGCACGGAGAAGCGCTCGGTGCCCCTCGTCGCGCTGCGGGCGCTCGCGTACTGCGCGGCGCCGATCGTGAACCACGTGAGCGTGAGGAGCGCGTCGACGGCGTCCCGGTCGGAGACGCCCGACGCCGTGAGGCACGCGAGCAGCCGCTCGGCCCGGGAGGTGAGATGCGGCGAGGTGACCGGGCGCTCGATCAGCACCTGCGCGACGACGGGGCGTGCCGCGAGGAGGTCGTAGAACGCGGTGAAGAAGGCCACGGCCTCCTCGGACGGGGCGCCGTCAGGTCGCGGGTCCGGCAGGTCGGCGAGTGCGTGGTCGGCCATGAGCGCGAGGAGGTCGTCCTTGCTCGCGACGTGGCCGTACAGCGACATCGGCGCGCTGCCGAGCGCGACGGCGAGCTTGCGCATCGAGAGGGAGGAGAGGCCGTCGCGCTCGGCGAGGTCGAGCGCCGCCTCGACGATCGCCTCGGCGCTGAGCGGAACGGGGTGGGGTTGCGAAGTCGCCATCGTTGTCCGTACAGTGTACGAAACTACCGGACGCCCTGTCCACACAATCTGATCGAAAGCGCCCATGACGATCGCGACCCAGCCCGGATCCACCGACCTCCACATCCCGCTCGGCGAGGTCGGGGACGAGCTCGACCCCTACCTCCTCCACACGCACTACTTCGGGTTCTCGATCCCGGAGGCGGGGATCGGGGCGTTCCTCTACGCGCGCTACCACCCCGCGTTCGGGCTCTCGCAGGGCGGCCCGGTCATCTTCCGCGGGACCGAGAACGCGAGCGTCCTCGACGCCGAGTTCCACGACTACCGCACGACGATGCCGTGGCCGGAGGTCGCGGCGCGCGCGATCACCCTGCCCAACGGCCTGCGGATCGAGTCACGCGAGCCCGGCCAGGCCCTCGGCGTGAGCTACCGCAGCCCCGACGGCGCGGTCGCCTTCGAGGTCGAGCAGCGCGCGGTCATGCCGCTCCTCGCCCGCGGGTTCATCATGCCCGGCGAGGAGGAGCGCCACGACCGCGACGGCGACCTCTCGCCCGGCGGCATCGAGCAGTTCATGCACGTCACCGGCGAGCTCGACCTCCGCGGAGAGCGGCACGCGATCGACTGTCACGCGGTCCGGGACCGCTCGTGGTGCCAGGTGCGGGGGGAGGACCCCGGCGGCGTGCGCCCGCACCCGCCGCTCGGCTGGACGCCGATGGCGTTCGGCGACGACCTCCTCCTCAACGCGACGAGCGTCGAGCACCCCGATCTCGACCCCACGTGGGCAGGCGTCTACGACGTCGCGCCCGGTGACCGCATCCACCACGAGAGCTGGATCGTCACGGGCGGCGACGTGCGGCGCCTCACCGAGGTGCGACGCAACGTGCTCGAGCGCCACCCGCGCACGCACATGTCGACGCGGCAGGAGCTCGAGGTGACCGACGAGGCGGGCGAGCGCCGCCGCTTCACCGGCGAGGCGATCGCGATCTGCCCGGTCCACGCGTGGCCGAACATCGTCTTCCACGACAGCGTCTACCGGTGGACCGACGACGCCGGCCGCGAGACCCACTGCACCTACCAGGAGGTCTGGTACGCGGACTTCCAGCGGGCGATGACGGCGCGGAGGGCGCGGTGACCGACGTGTCCGCCCCCAAGAACGCTGACGTCCTCGACGGCGACTGGGATCCCGGCGCCTGGTGGTCGACGACGAACTTCGGCGAGGCGATCCCCGGCGTCCTCACCCCGCTCAACTGGGGCTTCTGGGGGGAGCCCGGCGAGCGGGCCGCCCGTCGCGCCTTCGCGATGATCGGCGGCATGACCGAGGCCGAGGCGGTCGTCCCCGACGATCCGCGCCGGCGGGCGTTCGGCATCTTCCACGGCCGCTTCGCCGCGAAGGTCGACTTCCTCGGGGCGCTCGGGGACCGGCTCCCCGGGACGTCGGGCACCGCGGTCGCCGAGCAGATCCTCGGGGAGCTGCCCGCGGACTTCCGGTCCCGGTCGACCGTGCGTCACTGGCCCGCGGTCGCGCGGCGGCTGCCGCCGCTCGTCGTCTCCCTCCCGCGCCGTCTCGCGGCGCAGCACGAGGAGACGACGCGCTGGTGGGAGACGGAGGTGGCGCGCAGCGCCCACATGGACATCGAGGAGGCTCGCGCCCTGTGGCGCCGCGCATCCGCGCGGTTCGAGGACGTCATGGCGCTGCACGTCGCCTGCCTCTTCGCGGGCGTGCAGCCGGCCTTCGACCAGGTCCTCGCGCTCGCTCGCGCCGCCGGCGACGAGGAGCTCGCGAGCCGCGTGACGACGGGGCAGGGCTCGCACGCCGAGCTCGCGCTCGTCGAGGACCTCTGGGAGCTGTCGCGGGAGCGGATGACGCTCGGCCTGTTCCTCGCGCGCCACGGCTATCACGGCCCCCTCGAGGGCGAGATCGCCAGCCGCGTCTGGCGCGAGGACCCGGCGCCGGTCCTCGCGACGGCGGAGCGCTACCGCGCGTCGCCCGACGACGCGAGCCCCGCGGCGGTCGCGGAGCGCAACGCGCGAGCGCGTGACGACGCCCGGCGGGCGCTCCTCGGGCGGCTGCCGGCCCCTCAGCGGCTGCGGGCCCGCGTCGTCCTCGCGCTCGCCGACCGCTACCTGCCCCTCCGCGGCGTCGGCAAGGTGTCCTTCCTGCAGACGCTCGACGTCGCACGGGCGGCGAGCCGGCGGATCGGGGAGCACCTCGCCGCCGCCGGCGCCCTCGACGAGGTGGACGACGTCTTCTTCCTGCTCCCCGGCGAGCTGCTCGGGGCCGCGCCCGGGGGGGCCGATCTCCGAGAGCTCGTCTGCGCCCGTCGCGCCGAGCGCGACCGCCACCTCGCGGTCACCCTGCCCAGCCAGTGGCGGGGCCGACCCGAGCCGGTGGCCGCCGAGGAGGACGAGGAGTCCGGCGACGTCGCCCTCACGGGGGTCGGCGCGAGCCCCGGCGTCGTGGAGGGCCGCGTCCACGTCGTCCTCGACCCGAGCTTCGTCGACGTCGAGCCCGGGGAGGTCCTCGTCGCCCCGACGACCGACCCGAGCTGGGCGTCCGTCCTCTTCACGGCCGAGGCTCTCGTCGTCGACCTCGGCGGCCAGCTCTCGCACGCCGCCGTCGTCGCCCGCGAGCTCGGCATCCCGTGCGTCATGGGGACCGGCGACGGGACGCGCCGCCTGCGGACCGGGGACGTGGTCCGCGTCGACGGCCAGGCGGGCACGGTGACCCTCCTCGAACGAGCGCAGGCGGACGCATGACGACCGCACGCGGCATCGAGATCGGCCCGCGCGACCGCATCCAGCCGGTTCCCGACGTGCAGGGCTGGAGCGAGAACTCGGTCGCCTTCGCCTGGGACCGCGCGGCCGACGCGTTCGTCTGGGCGCACTGGGGGCGCATGCCCGCCGCACCCCATGTGTGGGAGGGGGCGCTCGCCGTGCGCCTCCCCGGCGGGCGTCTCCTCGTGTCGCGCACCTTCGCGCCCTCGCCCGACCCCGACGTCGCGTGCAGCGGCCCGCTCGCGTTCGGGTGCCCGGCGCCCCACGACCACTGGAGTCTGAGCTTCGACGGCATGGCCCGCCCGACCGACGAGGCGTCGCTCCGCGAGGGCCCGCTGCGCGATGGGCCGCACGTCCCGCTGTCGGTCGAGCTGCGCTTCACCCCGGTCATGCCCGCCTGGGACGCCCACGCCGGCATGGCGGAGCAGAGCTGGGCCCAGGCCCACCTGCAGGACGCGAACCACGTGACCGGGCGCGTCGTGACGCCGGAGGGCGAGGTGACGGTCGACGCTCCGGGTTTCCGCGACCACTCCTACGGGCCACGCGACTACTCGACGCTCCTCGGCGACTCGGTGTGCTGGGCGGCGTTCCCCGACGGGCGCGCCGTCATGGCGCTCGAGGTGTGGCAGCGCGGCGATCGTCCCCCGGTGGGTCTCGGCTACGTCTGGGACGGCGAGACGCTCGTCACGGCGCACGAGGTCTCCTCGCCGGCGCTCGCCGACCTGTCGGGCGAGTCGCGCGAGGCGAGCGTCGTCCTCCGCACCCCGCAGGACGAGGTGAGCTTGGAGGTCGAGGCGGTGCCCGGGACGTGGTGGACGCTCGACGAGCCGGCCGGCCTCACCGCAGGCGTCCGGCGCGGCGACGACGACCCGGTCGTCCTCGAGCGGCCCGCGCGCGTCACCTGGGACGGCGAGACAGGGGACGGGTGGTTCGAGCAGATCCTCCGGCCCAGCGCAATCGGAACACGAAGGAGGACGGGATGAGTCAGGAGCTCGCGGTCGGGCAGGCGATCCGCCTGAAGGGACGGCCGACGCTCGAGGAGGTCGCGGCGGCGACCGGTCTGGACGCGGAGACGGTCGGCGGTCTCGTGGCCTCGCTCGTCGAGGCGGGTCACGCCGTCGAGAAGGGAGACCGCGTCCGCCTCACGCCGGGGGGCAAGGAGCACGTCGCCGGGCTCGTCGCGCAGGAGCGCGAGCGGCTCGACGCCGAGCGGCTCGAGTCGATCCACGAGCGGTTCGTCGCCGTCAACGCGGACTTCAAGCAGATCGCGAGCGACTGGCAGCAGAAGGACGGTGAGCCCAACGACCACGAGGACGCCGCCTACGACGCCGCCGTGCTCGCGCGGCTCGACGACGTCGATGCGCGCCTGCAGCCGCTCCTCGTCGAGCTCGCGGAGGTGATGCCGCGCTCGGCCTCGTACGCGGGGCGGTTCCGCTGCGCGATGGAGGGGATCGAGGCGGGCGACCACCAGTGGTTCCTGCATCCGCTGCGCGACAGCTACCACACGGTGTGGTTCGAGCTGCACGAGGAGCTCATCCAGGTGACCGGGCGCAACCGCGCCGACGAGGCCGCCGCCGGGCGGGGCGCCTGAGATGGCCGTCGTGCCGCTCACGGCCGGCCTCGACCTCGGCCGCGACGCTCTCGGCGGGAAGGCCTGGGGCATCGTCGAGATGCTCCGGCTGGGCATCCCCGTCCCGCCGGCGTTCTGCATCACGACCGACGAGTGCGCCGAGTGCGCGCGGGCCGGCGAGGTGCGCGCGGAGATCCGCGACGCGCTCCCGGCGGCGATGCGGACGCTCGAGGAGGCGACGGGCCGGCGCTTCGGCGACGCGGAGCGGCCCCTCCTCGTCTCGGTCCGCTCGGGCGCGGCGATCTCGATGCCCGGGATGATGGACACGGTCCTCAACCTCGGCATGGACGACGCGGTGCAGGACGGCCTCGCGCGGCTCACCGGCGACGCGGCGTTCGCGGCGAACACCCGCGAGCGGTTCGTCGCCCAGTACACCGAGGTGATCGGCGCCGTCCCGCCGGCCGATCCCCAGGAGCAGCTGCTCGGCGCGATCAGGGCCGTCTTCGACTCGTGGCGGTCCGACCGCGCGGTGCACTACCGGGAGAACCGCGGAATCGACCACGACCTCGGGACGGCGGTGACCGTCCAGGCGATGGTGTTCGGCAACCTCGACGCCCGCTCGGGCACCGGCGTGCTCTTCACGCGCGACCCGCTCAGCGGCGCGCCCGAGCCGTTCGGCGAGTGGCTCCCCGAGGCCCAGGGCGAGGACGTCGTCTCCGGCAGCCACGACCCGCTCCATCTCGCGGACCTCGACGCGACGATGCCCGGCGTCCATGACGACCTCCTCGCGCACGCGCGGACGCTCGAGCGCGAGCACCGCGACATGCAGGACATCGAGTTCACCGTGGAGGCGGGGAGGCTGTGGCTGCTGCAGGCCCGCGCGGGGAAGCGCTCGCCCGACGCCGCGGTCCGGCTCGCGGTGGCGCTCGCGGAGGAGGGGCTCATCAGCACCGGTGAGGCGCTGGACCGCGTGAACCCCGAGACGGTCGAGGCGATGATGAAGGAGCACGTCGACCCGGCGGCGCGCGCGAGCGCAGAGGTCGTCGCGTCCGGGCGGCCGGCCTGCCCGGGCTTCGCGCGCGGCGTCGTCGTCGTCGACGTCGACGAGGCCGAGGAGCGCGCCGCCGACGGCGAGAGCGTCGTCCTCGCCCGCCCGGTGACGACGCCGAACGACCTGCGGGCGATGTCGGTCGTCGACGCGATCGTCACCGAGCTCGGGGGCGCGACCTCGCACGCCGCGGTCGTGAGCCGCGAGCTCGGCGTCCCCTGCGTCGTCGGCGCCGGCAAGGAGACCGTGACGACGATGGACGGCCGGACCGTCACCGTCGTCGCGACCGACGGCCTCGTCTACCGCGGCGAGCTCGGGACCGTCGCCGCCTCGGAGACCGAGGACCCCGCGCTCGCCCGCCTCGCCGAGTGGGCGCGCGAGGAGGCCGACGCCGGCGACGACGTCCCGCTTCCCGACCTCCTCACGGCGCGCGCCCAGGGCTCGCCGTCGGCCGCGGCCGGATGACGTTCGTCCAGACATGGTGTTCGAACTGTGGACATCATGTCCGAATGTCGTGTACGATCGACCCGGGAGGAGGTCCCGACCGCCGGTTCGGGAGGGAGAGACGTGCACGACCTTGATGCCCGAGTGACCACCATGGCCCCGCCGACCCTGCGAGGAGCCCTCGAGGACGCGCTCGCCGTCGGCGGCGCGGTCGAGCGGCTCTTCCGCGCCGAGACGAGCGTGACGTTCAGGGTCACGGACCGCCCCGAGGACTCGCTGACGCTCCTCCTCGACCGCCGCCCCTGCGAGGTCGTCGGTCCGGAGCCGGCCGAGATCGAGATCGTGCTCGATTCGGCACAGGCCGGGCGCTTCGCGACCGGCGCGCTTCCTCTCCCGAGCGCGATCGCCTCCGGCGAGGTGACCTACCGCGGCCCGGTCCGCCGCTTCCTCCTCGTCGAGCCCGTCCTGCGGGGTGCGCTCGCCGATCTCGCGGGCACGGACACCGCAGCGGCCGAGTCGCTCGCCCCCCGGGGCGAGGCGGCGACGATCGACCCCGAGCTGCTCGCGATCGAGACGCGCGGACTGCACAAGGCCTTCGGCTCGCATCGCGTGCTCCAAGGGCTCGACCTGGGGATCCCCGAAGGCGCGATCTCGGTCGTCCTCGGCCCGTCGGGCACCGGCAAGAGCGTCCTCCTCCAGCACATCATCGGGCTCGTGCAGCCCGACGCGGGGGACGTCCTCATCCGCGGGCGGACGCTGGCGACGATGGCGCGGCGCGAGGTGCTCGCCCTGCGCCGCCGCATCGGTGTCATGTTCCAGGACGGCGCGCTGTTCAGCACGATGAGCGTCTTCGACAACGTCGCCTTCCCGCTGCGCCAGCACACGAGCCTCACCGACGCGCAGGTCCGCGAGGTCGTCGAGGGGCATCTCGCGAGCGTCGGGCTCGCCGACGCGGCGGGCCGCATGCCGAACCAGCTCTCGGGCGGCATGCGCAAGCGCGCGGGACTCGCCCGCGCCCTCGTCCTCAACCCGACCATCATGCTCTGCGACGAGCCCGATTCGGGGCTCGACCCGGTCCGCACGGCGCTGCTCGCCGATCTCCTCGTCGAGCAGCACGCCCGCTTCGGCGGGGCGATGGTCGTCGTCACGCACAACGTCATGCTCGCCCGGCGCGTCGCCGATCACGTCTCGATCCTCTGGCGCGGGCGCGTGCTCGAGAGCGGCCTCGCCGAGGACGTCTTCGCGTCCGAGACCCCCTTCGTCCAGCAGTTCCTCGCCGGGGAGGCCGAGGGACCGCTCGGGATGGATCAATGAGCGCTCCGACGCCGACCGACGCATCGCTCCTCGGCGACGCCGCCCGGGCGCGCAACCCGATCCACTCGGGGTCCTGCGCACCCGGCATCGGGTGGTCGACGATCAACGCCGGCGAGGCGATCCCGGGCGTCGTGACGCCGCTCACCTGGAGCGTCTTCGGCGACGGGGTCGAGGGTACGATGCGCGGCGCGTTCGTCGACCTCGGGGTGCTCCCGGACAACGAGATCCCCGAGCGGGTCGAGGAGCGCCTCTGGGCCCTCTTCTACGGCCGCGCCGCCGGCAACCTCGAGACCTTCCGAATGCTCGGCGATCGCACGCCCGGCTCCGGCGGCAACGCCGTCGAGGAGCAGATCTTCGGCTCGGTGCGACCCGGGAAGGTCGACCGGCCGTCCCGCGGCCGCTATCCGGTCATCGCCCTGAAGATGCCGGTCGCCGCGATGCGCGTCGGACCCCGGCTGCGGGCGGCGACCGCCGACACGCATCCCTGGTGGCAGAGCTCGGTCGCATCCCCCGCCGAGACCCCCGACGCCGCGCAGCGGCGCTTCGCCGAGGCCTACGCGCGCTTCGAGCAGGTGATGCGCCCGCACACCCTCGCGGCGATGCTCTGCCAGGCGCTCTTCGAGCAGATCCGCGCGGCCGCGGAGCGCGCCGGCCGCGACGGGCTCGAGACGAGCCTCGTCACCGGCTACGGCGACATGGCGGAGACCGCGGTCGTGAGCGATCTCTGGGCCGTGTCCCGCGACGAGCTCGACCTCGACGAGTTCGTCCGCCGGCACGGCTTCCACGGGCCGAACGAGGGGGAGATCGCGGCGCGGGTCTGGCGGCTGGACCGCGCGCCGCTCGAGCGGCTCGTGCGCAGCTACCGCTCGATGAGCGACGAGCGCGATCCCCGTCGCGTCGAGGCGGCCCGGGGCGATGCGCGCCGCGCGGCCGAGGCCGAGCTGCTCGCCGCGACGCCCCGCGCGCTGCGCGGGCCGACCCGGGCTCTCCTCGCCGTCGCCGCCCGCCTCATCCCGCTGCGCGGCCTCGGCAAGGCGTCGTTCCTGCAGTGCAACGACGTCATGCGCGCGGCGGCGACGACCTACGGCGAGCACCTCGCCGAGCAGGGCCTCCTCGAGACGCCGGCCGACGTCGTCATGCTCACGAAGGACGAGCTGCTCGCGGCGCAGCCGCCCGCCGGGCTCGCCGGCGCCGCCGCCGGCCGCCGCGCGATCCACGCCGAGTACCGGACGATCGAGCTGCCCGACGTGTGGGAGGGCATGCCCGAGGTGCGGCCGGTCGCGACCCCCGCCGAGGCGGACGCGGACATCGCGTCGATCGTCGTCACCGGCGCGCCGGTGAGCCCGGGCGTCGTCGAGGGCGTGGCGAAGGTCATCGTCGACCCGGAGGGCGACGACGAGCTCGAGGACGGCGAGATCCTCGTCTGCCGCACGACCGACCCGAGCTGGGCGTCGCTCATGATGGTCGCCTCCGCGCTCGTCATCGACATCGGCGGCGCGATCAGCCACGGCGCGATCGTCGCCCGGGAGCTCGGCATCCCCTGCGTCATCGGGACGCGCGACGGCTCGTCGCTGCTGCGCACCGGCGACCGCATCCGCGTCGACGCCGACCGCGGGGAGGTGACCGTCCTTGCGCGAGGGTGACCCTCTCACCGAGGTGTCGCGCCGGGAGCGGCTCACCCGGCTCGCGCAGGTCCACGGGCAGCTGCGGCGCTGCGCCGACGTGCCCGAGCTGCTCGCCCGCGGCTCCGCGCTCGCCACCGAGGTCTGCGGCTTCGACCGCGCCGTCGTGCTGGGCGTCGCCGACGGCCGTCTCACCGCGGAGGACAGCGGCGTCCTCGCCGACCGCGGGAGCGACCTCATGCGCCGCACCGTGCTCGCCGAGCCCGTGCCGATCGCGCCCGGCTCGCCCGAGTCGGCGGTCGCACGCGGCGACGGGCCGCTGTGCGGCAGCGGCGCCGACGCCGGCCCGCTCGCCTCCCGCCTCGCGCTGCGCGAGCACATCGTCGTCGGCGTCGCCCCCGACGCCTGGGTCGTCGCGCTCCTCGTCCTCGACCGCGTGGGTCCCGCGGTCGGCGACGACGACGCAGCCCTCGCCGCCGTGTTCGCGATGGCGCTCGGGATGGAGCTCGAGCGGATCGTGCAGCGCGTCCGCGCGGCCGACCTCGCCGAGGAGCTGCGCCAGCACCAGGCCGCCTCGCAGGCGCTCGCCCGCGAGATGCTCGACGGCTCGGCCGCGCTTCCGAGCGTCTCGACCGGCTCTCCGTTCCTCCAGTTCGACGCGCCCGCCACCCTGCCCGCCGACACGCTCGCCGAGCTCCTCACCGCCGCCGAGACGCGCGTCGCCGTCCTCCTCGCCCGCGGCCGCTCCAACCGCCAGATCGCCGACGAGCTGTACCTCTCTCCCGAGACGGTGAAGACCCACGTCGCCAACGTGCTGCGCAAGGTCGGCGCGTCCAACCGCGCCGAGGCGGTCTACCGGCTCATCGAGCTGACGCGCAGGGCCTGAGCCCGGCCCGGGCGGCGGGTGCCCGCGGGAGGCGACGTGTGGAGATCCGGCGACGCGGAGCGTCGGTGGAGCGACGCACGGCGCGCGCCGAGTCCGGGACGGCGCCTGGACTTGCCGCCGGCCCTGTGGGAGTGTCGTGCCGACGGTCCTGCGCAGCGAGGCGACGGAGGCGATGGCGATGGGCGATGAGCTCGACGATCTGCGGCGCCGGCTCGAGGCGGCGGAGGCCGAACTCGAGGCGATGCGACGGGCCGGCGGCGATGGGCGCCGCCGCAGGCGGTGGCGGCCTGTCGGGCAGACCCGCATGGTGGTCCTCGCCAGCGTGATCCTCGGGCTGCTGGTCGCGCCGTTCGGCATCGCCGCCACGGGCGACCTGCTGCGTGAGGGCGTCCGCAACGGCACGACGAGCAGCGAGACGGAGATCATCGGCCGGTTCAACGCGACGAGCGGTGCGAAGGGCGGCTACGTGACGCGCCAGTCCAACACGCAGACCGGGGCGCGGGCCGGAGGTGGCGCGATCTACGGGTGTCGTGGCGCGGCGGGCGGCACCGCGGCCGGGTCGGCGCCGTGCCTGCGCGCGAGCAACCTCGCCAACGGGTTCGCGTTCGAGTTCGCCTCCAAGTCGGGGGCCGCGGGCCTGTTCGAGGTCGCCTCCGCCGCCGACGCGCCGTTCGCCACCAACGGCACGGGCCTCGTCGCGAACCTCAACGCCGACCGGCTCGACGGCGCGCAGCTGAGCGACATCGAAGCGGCGATCGCCGCCACCGCAGGGCCGCGGCCGCCCAGCGGCCCTGCGGGCGGTGACCTCACGGGCACGTACCCGAACCCGACGATCGCCGACGATGCGGTGGACAGCGCGGCCATCGCCGACGACGCCGTCACGACGGCGCACATCGCCGACGACGCGGTGCGCTCCTCCGCGCTGGGCCGGACGACGAGGCGCTTGGGAGCGGGGACGCCGATCCTCCCGGGCGACTCCGGCTTCGCGTCCGTCTCCTGCCTGCCGGGCGAGATCGCCCTCTCGGGCGGCGGCAACTGGAGCATCAACTCGCCGACTGCGCAGCAGCTGGCGCTGAAGGACTCGTTCCCCACGCCCGCCAACGACTCGACCGGCTGGGCCGTCACCGGAGAGAACAACGGGACGACCACCCGCTCGGTGTTCGCGTTCGTCCTGTGCCTCGAGGCCGGCTGAGCCGCACGAGCCCCGGGGCGGCCGTGTTGCCGAACGCGATCGGCCGGCTCGGCGCGCGGCGCCGAGCGCCGCGGGGGGGCGGCGACGGACGCTCCGCGCGGCCCCGCCCCCTCACGTCCCGCAGTACGTCACGTGCTCGCCCGCATCGGGCGGGGCCGGCCGCGCGTACTCCTCGCGCCCCTCGCGCTCTTCGAACGGGCGCCGGACGACCTCGACGAGGCGACGGTAGGGCTCCATGTCGCCGACGGTCGCCTGGGTGAGCGCGTCCTCGACGACGTGGTTGCGGGGGATGTAGACCGGGTTGACGCGGTCCATGAGGTCGGGGTCGGGGCCGAGGTCGCGCCAGCGGGCGACCCAGGCGTCGAAGGCGGCGGGCGCGCCGACGACGGAGCCGAGCGCGGCCTCGTCACCGCGGCCCGCGCGCGCGAGCGCGCGGAAGAACGACGTCCAGTCGACCTCGTGGTCGTGGAGGAGGCGGAGGAGGTCGTCGACGAGCCCCTCGTCGTGGGCGACGCCGTCGGGCAGGCCGAGCTTCTCGTGCAGTGCCTTCGACCAGCGCCGCGTGAAGCGCTCCGGGTAGGTCGCGAGGACCTCGGTCGCGGCGTTCGCGGCCGCCTTCGTGTCGTCGTCGATGAGCGGCAGGAGCGACTCGGCGAGACGCGCGAGGTTCCACTGGGCGACGTGCGGCTGCTGGCCGTAGGCGTAGCGGCCGCCGTGGTCGATCGAGCTGAAGACCGTCCCGGGGTCGTAGGCGTCCATGAACGCGCACGGGCCGTAGTCGATCGACTCGCCCGAGATCGTCATGTTGTCGGTGTTCATCACGCCGTGGATGAACCCGACCGCCATCCACCGCGCGACGAGCGCCGCCTGGGCGTCGACCACGGCGTCGAAGAAGGCGAGAGCGGGGTTGTCGGCCTCGGCGGCGGACGGGTGGTGGCGCGCGATCGCGTGGTCGAGGAGCCGCCGCAGGAGATCGCCGTCCCCGAGGGTCCCGGCGACGAACTGGAACGTCCCGACGCGGAGGTGGCTCGCAGCGACGCGGACGAGCACGGCTCCGGGGAGGAACGACTCGCGTCGCACCTGCTCGCCGGTCGCGACGACGGCGAGCGCGCGCGTCGTCGGGATGCCCAGCGCGTGGAGCGCCTCGCCGACGACGTGCTCGCGGAGCATCGGGCCGACCGCGGCCTTCCCGTCGCCGCCGCGGGCGAACGGCGTGCGGCCGGAGCCCTTGAGGTGGACGTCGCGACGGCGTCCCTCCGCGTCGACGACCTCGCCGAGGAGCAGCGCGCGCCCGTCGCCGAGGCGCGGCGAGTACGCACCGAACTGGTGGCCGGCGTAGCCCTGCGCGACGGTCGGGACGCCCTCGGGGACCGACGTGCCCGTGAGGAGGGCGACGCCCTCCGGGCGCCTCAGCGCGTCGGGGTCCGAGCCGAGCTCGCGGGCGAGATCCTCGGTGAGGACGAGGAGCTCCG
This sequence comes from Paraconexibacter sp., assembly GCF_059438195.1. NCBI lineage: Bacteria > Bacillati > Actinomycetota > Thermoleophilia > Solirubrobacterales > Paraconexibacteraceae > Paraconexibacter > Paraconexibacter sp. Next base: position 24,678 of record NZ_JBLKKY010000004.1, on the reverse strand, counting down.
GCGCCGGAGGCGCGTCGGCCTGCCACGGGACGTAGAGACCTTCGAGGTCGCGGACGTAGGTGTTGTCGGCGAGCGGGAGCGGGGCGGAGGAGACGGTCATGAGAGGAGGGTCCAGGGGTCGAAGGCCTCGATCGGGATGACGCGCACGCGCGGCAGCTCGACGGTGAACGCCTGCATGTCGTCCTCGAGGTCGAAGATCTCGAGCCCGTGGGTCGTGAGGGCGGACAGCTGGGTGCTCACGAGCTCGCGGAAGCCCGCGACGGCGACGCGACGGGTGTCGTCGCGCGCGAGGACGGCCATCGCCTCGGCGAAGTCGCCGTCGTGGCTCACGAGGACGACGTCGCCGCTCTCGCGCTCGGCGAGCGCCTCGAGCGTCCGCTCGATCGCGACGTCGACGACCTTCACCTCGGGCGGCCCGGAGAGGAGGACCGGGCGGTAGCCGATCGTCGTCACCGCCTGCACGAAGGGCATCGGGACCTGCCCGGTGCCGTTGAGGTAGAAGATCCCGCGGACGGGCTGATCCCATGCGTCACGCGCGTGGTCGAGGACGCGGTCCCAGCGCGGGCGCTCCTCGGGCGCCGGCCGCCGGCCGAGCAGGCTGCCGCCGAGCGTGGCGTCGATGTTCTCGCCGTCGACGAGGAGGAAGGTCTCCCGCGGGGTCATCCTCCTGAGGCTATCGGCGCGTCGCCGGCGCCCCTCGGCGCCCGACCGCGCTCAGCGCGCGCCGCGGTCGTCGATGACCTCCCCGAGTCGCGAGCGGTCGCCCTCGGGATCGTCGGGTGCATCGGCACCCGGACTCTGGGGGCCGCCCGGATGGGGGTGCGCGGAGATGCCGCTCCCGCGCCGCGTGAGCATGAGGCCGAGCGCGAGGAGCAGCCCGGCGACGACGAGCATGACGATGAGGGTGTCGGCGACGGCGAGGACCATGCCTGCCGCTACCCGGAGACGCGGCCGCAACCGCCCGCCTCGGGAGAGACTCGCTCGAAGGCGACGTGCGCGCCGGTCCTGGGCGACGTCGCTCTCCTCTCCGATAGCGTGGCCGCTCCGGTCGGGTGGCGCACGCACACCGACCAAGGGGAGGCAGGACCGCATGACATGCAGGGGGAGGCGACGTCGCGTCGCCATCACGACGGCCGCGGTCGCCGGGACGGCCGTGCTCGCCGCGGCGCCGGCGCACGCCGGGACCGTCGGCGTCGTCGGCAACGGGGGGATCCTCAGCTTCACCGCCGCGCCGCTCGAGGTGAACTCCGTCACCGTGGTGCCCGCCGCGAGCGGATCGCTCGTCTTCCGCGACGCGCTCAACGTGACGACCGCGACGTCGCCGGGCTGCGTCAACGTCGACCCGCTCACGGTCGTCTGCGACACGGCGCTCGCGGCGGGCGGCGTCGGCGTCATCCTCGGGGACGGCGACGACGGGGCCGTCGTCAGCGCGCCCCGGCCGACGAGCGTCTTCGTCGACGGCGGGCCGGGGGCCGACCTCGTCACGACCGGTGCGACCGACGACGTCGTCGACGGCGGCGCCGGGAGCGACCGGATCTCGACCGGGCTCGGCGAGGACACGATCAACGGCGACGGCTTCGACCCGGCGGGGAACGGGAGCAGCGTTCCGGTCGGCGACGACGCCATCGACGGAGGGGCCGACGACGACACGGTCCTCTACCGGTCGGCGCCGAGCCGGGTCCGGGTCGACCTCGACGACGGCCGGGCGCGCGGCGGCGGCGGCGACGACGTCCTCTCCGACGTCGAGAACGTCGACGGGTCGGACTTCGACGACGACCTCCGCGGGGACGACGGGGGCAACCGGATCCGCGGCGGGCGGGGCGATGACCGCGTCGTCGCCCGCCGGGGTGAGGACGCCGTCATCGTCGAGGGCGACGACACTGTGAGCGGCGGCGCCGGCGGAGACGTCATCCTCGGCGCGGACGACGGTGAGCCCACGGCGGGCGACTTCCGCTGCGGCAGCGGGGGTCGGGACGTCGTCTCGCCGACGCCCGCGGTCCCGAAGCCCTCCCGGCCGCGGTACGAGGTCGACCGCGACTGCGAGCGCATCGAGATCCGGCCGCTCGGGAGCACCGATCCCGACGGCCTCGTCGATCCGCGCCTCAGGCGGCGTGGCGGCGGGCGGGTGTTCGTCCGCTTCCACCGGCTCGAGCGCGAGCGCGACGCGAGGTCGATCCGCGTCCGCCTCCGCAGCGACGACGCGGACCGCCGCACGCTCGGCACCGCCCGCGTCCGCATCCCGCGCGGCTCGGGCACCGTCTCGCGGACCGCGAGGGTGTCGCTCAACGCGCGCGGCCGGCGGTTGCTGAAGCCCGGGCGCACGCGCGACGTCGTCCTCGAGCTGAGCTCGGAGGGCTTCGCTCCGGTCATCGTCACCGTGCGGTAGCGACGGCGCAGCCGCGTCCGCGACGCATGTCGCGGGCGCGGCTGGGTACGCCCTGTCCATGACGACTTCCGCACGCGCCCTCGCCGCCCTCCTCCGCACCGGTCGCCGCCCTCGGAGCGCCGTGCTCGCCGTCGCGCTCGGGGCCTGCGTGCTTCCGGCCTCCGCGTCGGCCGCCACCGTCGGGGTCGTCCCCATCGGCCCGGACCCGGGCGCCCCCGGCGGCGAGGTCGAGAGCACCCTCGCGTTCTCCGCGGCCCCTGGCGAGGTCAACGCGCTCACCATCGCCCCGTACGCCGGCGACGCGATCCTCTTCCGCGACGGGCGCAACCCCGTCGTCGCCGGCTCGCCCGAGTGCGCGAACGTCGACCCCTTCACCGTCGCGTGCCGCGACGACGTCGGCGAGGCGGGCCTCGAGGTGTTCCTCTCCGACGGTGCCGACGTCCTCGACATGCGTCTCCCGGCCGGCCGCAGGACGTCCGTCCGGGGTGGCTCCGGGAACGACGTCATCTCGACGGGCGCGTCCACGGATGCGATCCACGGCGGAGCGGGCGACGACCTCATCGACGGCGGCCGCGGGAGCGACACGATCAGCGGCGACGGCTTCGAGGACGCCGGCGGCAGCGTCGCGCGGGGCGACGACGTCATCGAAGGCGGCCCCGGCGGCGGCGAGGACGTCCTCCTCTACGACTCCGCGCCACGCGGCGTCGACGTCGACCTCGAGGACGGCATCGCCGAGAGCCCGGTCGAGCGCGACGAGGTGACCGGGTTCGAAGGCGTGAGGGGCTCCGATCACGACGACGAGATCCGCGGCGCCGACGGCGACGAGACCCTCGAGGGGGGCGACGGCGACGACCGCATCGACGGCCGCGACGGTGACGACGTCCTGCAGATCGAGGGCGAGGACCGGGTGAGCGGCGGCGACGGCGCCGACCGGGTCGTCGGCTCCGCCGGCGCGTTCGCGGGCGTCATCGACTGCGGTGGCGGCCGCGACGTCGTCGAGCCCGAGCCCGTCTCCGACCCGCCCCGCCGCCCGGACTACGAGGTGCGTCGCGACTGCGAGCGCCTCGTCATCCCGACGCCGGCGGCCGCCGCCGAGCCCGCCGGCCGCCTCGACCCGCGCCTGCGCCGGCGCAGCGGCGGGGTCGTGCACGTGCGCTTCGACGACCTGCGACGGCGTTCGCGCACGACGACGATGCTCGTCCGCCTGCGCACCGACGACGCCGACCGGCGCTGGCTCGGCACCGCGCGGGTCCGGATCCCGGCCGGCACGGGGACCGTCGATCGCACCGCGCGGATCCCCCTGACCGCGCGCGGGCTCCGGATGCTGGAGCCGGGCAGGACGCGGACCGTCGCGCTCGAGCTGAGCGCCGACGGGTTCGCCCCCGCGGCCGTCACGGTGCGGTAGACGGGCGAGCGCGGCCGCCGGACCTCAGGTCCGGGCCCGCACCGCGTCGCGCACGGCCTCGCGCACGACGTGGAAGTCGGCGCCCTTCTCGATGTAGGAGTCGGCGCCGAGATCGAGCGCGGGCTGGCGCATCCGGTCCGCGGCGAACCCGCTGAAGACGACGATCGCCGTGTGCGGCGAGCGGTCCCGCACCTGCGGGATCGCCTCGAGACCGTCCATCCCCGGCAGCGAGAGGTCGAGGAGGACCGCGTCGGGGAGCAGGTCCTCGATCCGCTCGATGGCGGTCTCGGCGTCACCGGCCTCCGCGACGATCTCGAGGTCCCCGTCCTCTTCGAGGGCGAAGCGCATGAGCGTCCTCAGCTCGGGGACGTCGTCACAGAGAACGACAGTGAGTCGACCGACCATCTCGTCTGCTTCATCGGCAGGAACGACCGAAAGCCTCAATCGCCATTCCCCGGAAAGCGGTCCCCCGGGCCCTGTCGCACCTCGAGAGAACGTCGTGCGGACCCGCGACCGGGGCGCGCGGGACGCGCGCCTATACTGGGGCGACCCGAAGGGACCTGACAGGAGACGTCTTGCAGGAAATGGTCATCTACGGCGTGAGCTTCGACATGGTCGGCAAGCAGCCGATCGTGCTGCTCAAGACCGTCGACAGCAACAAGTTCCTGCCGATCTGGATCGGCCACCCGGAAGCTGCCGCGATCCTCATGAAGCTCCAGGGCGCGTCGACGCCCCGGCCGATGACCCATGACCTCCTCGTCGACGTCCTCGGCGAGCTCGACGCGAAGTGCACGCGCGTCGCGGTGACCGAGCTGCGGGACAACACGTTCTTCGCCACGATCACCCTCTCCGTCGGGGACAAGGACATCGACATCGACTCGCGTCCCAGCGACGCGCTCGCCCTCGCCGTCCGCTCGGGCGCGCCGATCTTCGCCGCCGACGAGGTCGTCCTCGAGTCGGCGATCGAGTTCGAGCACGACGTCGAGGACACCGAGGAGGTCGTCGACCGCTTCAAGGAGTTCCTCGACGAGGTCAGCCCCGAGGACTTCCTCGGCGGCGAGTAGCCCGACGGCCGCGTGCTACTCGAGAGCGAGCCGCACGACGCGCTCGACGAGCGCGTCGAAGCCGATGCCCGCCGCGTCGGCCGCCTGCGGAAGGAGGCTCGTCTCGGTGAGCCCCGGCACCGCGTTCGCCTCGAGGACGACGAGCTCGCCCGTCGCGCGGTCGCAGAGCAGGTCGACCCGCGAGAAGCCCGAGCAGCCGAGGAGGCGGTGGACGGCGACCGCGAGCTCCTGCGCCGTCCGCGTCGTCTCCTCGGAGACGTCCGCGGGGCACTCGAAGCGGGTCTGCCCGATCGTGTAGCGCGCCTCGAAGTCGTAGACGTCGCGGTCGAGGAGGACCGCCTCGACGACCGGGAGCGGCTCGTCGCCGAGGATCGAGACGGCGAGGTCGCGGCCGTCGACGTAGCGCTCGAGGAGCACCTTCGACGAGTACGAGAACGCCGCGACGAGAGCGCTCGGCACCGCGGCGGCGTCGGGGGCGAACTTGATGCCGAGCGAGGAGCCCTGGTCGGCGGGCTTCACGACGAGCGGGAAGCCGAGGTGGTCCTCGATGGCCGGGAGGGCGTCGGCGGCGCCGAGCTCCTTGAACGCCGTCTCGTTGAACGAGAGGAAGTCGGGCGTCGCGATCCCGTCGTCGCGCATCGCGTGCTTCGCGAGGACCTTGTCGGCGCAGCGGATGCACGCGCTCACGCCGGAGCCCGTGTACGGGATGCCGAGGACCTCGAGCAGCTCCTGGACGGTGCCGTCCTCGCCGTCGCGGCCGTGGAGGGCGACGAACGCGACGTCGGGCTTCGCCGCCGTGAGGCGGTCGACGAGGTCGTGCCCGACGTCGATGCCGACGATCTCGTGCCCGAGGCGCTCGAGCGCGTCCTCGACGCGCGCGCCGGACGCGAGCGACACCTGCCGCTCGAGCGAGCGTCCCCCCTTGAGGACGGCGACCCGCAGTCGCTCGCTCATCCCTGCCCGCGCTGTCGCGGGGGCCGCTCGCGGCGGGGCAGCTCCAGGACGTCGGCGAGGTCCGGATCCTCGGCCGGCGGAGCGGGCTCCGCGGCGGGGTTCCCGGCGGGGCGGTGCCCGGTGAGCGTCCGGTAGAGGTCGAGCTGCTCGCGGACGACCTCCCCGATCCGGCGGACGCCCTCGCGGATGTCGTCGTCGGAGGACCCGGAGAAGTTGAGGCGCATCGAGGCCGCGCCGCGCCCGTCGAGATACGCGCCGCGGCCCGGCACGAAGGCGACGTTGTGCGAGAGGGCGCGGGCGAGGAGGTCCGTCGTGTCGAGCTCCTCCGGCAGCGTCGCCCAGATGAACAGCCCGCCCTCCGGGCGCGTCCAGCTCGCCTCGGGCGGGAGGTGCTCGGCGAGCGCGTCGAGCATCGTGTCCCGCCGGCGGCGGTAGAGGTCCTTCAGCGCGTCGAGGTACTCCGTCCACGATCCGCGGCGGAAGTACTCCGAGACGAACACCTGCGACAGCGAGGAGGAGCAGAGGTCCGCGCCCTGCTTGCCCATGTTGAGCTTCTGCAGCACCGGGCGCGGCGCCGCGGCCCACCCGAGCCGGATCCCGGGCGAGAGGATCTTCGAGAACGTGCCGAGCGAGATGACGAAGTCCCCGCCCTCGAGCGAGCGCAGCGTCGGCAGCGGGTCGCCCTCGTAGCGCAGGAGGCCGTAGGGGTTGTCCTCGAGGAGGAGGAGCTCGCGCTCGCGCGCGACCTCGACGAGGCGCTTGCGGCGCGGGAGCGACATCGTGACGCCCGCCGGGTTCTGGAAGGTCGGGATCGTGTAGACGAACTTCGGCCGCCGTCCCTCGCGGTCCAGGCGCTCGAGCGTCTCCTCGAAGAGGTCGATGCGCATCCCGTCGGCGTCGACCTCGATCTGCACGACGTCGGTCTGGTAGGCGTTGAACGACGAGATCGCGCCAGGGTAGGTCGGCGCCTCGGCGATGATGACGTCGCCTGGGTCGATGAACGTCTTGCAGACGAGGTCGATGACCTGCTGGCCGCCGGTGGTGACGATGAGGTCGTCGGCGTCGACGCGCGTCCCCTCCTGCGCCATGACGGTCGCGATGCACTCGTAGACCGCGGCGTGCCCCTCGGTCGGCCCGTACTGCAGCGCCCGCGCGAGCGACTCCTGCGCGATGTCCTCCATGATCTCGCGGAAGCGCTCGACCGGGAACGTCGACGTGTCGGGCAGGCCGCCGGCGAGCGAGATGACCTCCGGGCGCTCGGTGATCGCCATGAGGTCGCGCATCGCCGAGGAGGTCATGACCTTGGTGCGCTGCGCGAAGAGGCCCGCGTAGCGCTCGAGGTCGCGCGACGACGAGGATCGCCGACGGCGAGGAGCGCCCTGGTCGTCTTCCTCTATCGTCATGCCGCCACTCACCGTAGCGGACCCCCCTGTGCGCACCCTCCTCGACACCTTCCAGGGCGCCGGCCTCGCGGGCGCCACCGGCATCCGGCCGTTCCTCCCCGCCCTTCTCGCCGGCATCCTCGCCTCCGCCGACGCGGGCCTCGACTTCGACGGCACCGAGTTCGCCTTCCTCGAGGCGCCCGGGATGCTGATCGCCCTCGCGGTGCTCTCCCTCCTCACCCTCACCCTCGAGGTGAGCGGGCGGGGCGCCGCGCTCGCGACCGACGCCGCCCAGGCGGCCCTCGCGGGGATCGGGATCGGCCTCGGCGCCCTCCTCTTCGCCGGCTCGCTCGACGACCGCTTCGACACGTGGTGGCCCGGGATCGCCGGCGGCGTCCTCGCCGCCCTCGTCGCGGGCGCCGCGGCGCGCCAGATCCTCGGGCGCACGGCCGGCCGGCTCGACGCCGACGCCCGCCGGGCCCTCCCCGTCTACGCCGAGGGCGCCGCGATCGTCCTCGCCGGCGGCGCGATCCTCTTCCCGCCGCTCGGCATCATCGGACTCATGTTCCTCGCCTACCTCTACGCCCAGGGACGGCGGCGCGAGGGCGAGAAGTACGCGGGCCTGCGCATCCTCAAGTGACCGCGCCGGGCCGGGATCGACGTCCGCCGAAGCTCGTCCTCGCGGTCATCGACGGCCTCAAGCCCGCCGCGCTCGAGCGCGCGGTCGCGACCGGGCGGGCCCCGGTGCTCGCGACGCTCATGGAGCGCGGCACCTACGTCGACGACTGCTGCGCGGCGTTCCCGTCGGTCACGCCCGTCTGCGCCGCGACGATCGCGACCGGCGCGCGCCAGGACGCCCACCGGATCCCGTCGATGAGCTGGTACCACCGCGGCGACGCCCGGTACATCGACTACGGGTCGAGCTTCGGCGCCGCCCGTCGCGTCGGCATCACGAAGCAGCTCGCGGACCTCATCTACCGCATGAACCACGAGCACCTGCCGGCCGAGGTGCCGACGGTCTTCGAGCGGCTCGACGACGCCGGGGTGCGGACGGCCGGGACGACCTACCTCTTCTACCGCGGCCGCCACGAGCACCACCCGTCGCGGCACACGCCGATGTCGCGGATCGCCACGACGGTGATCCGCCGCCCGGTGATGGGCCCCCGCGAGCTCTTCTACGCGGACATCTTCGCGAGCCGCGAGACCGGCTGCTGGTCGCGCCTCGGGATGCCGGGCCTCCGCGACCAGCACACCGGCTGCGTCGGCGCCTACCTCGTCGAGCACGACCTCTTCGACTTCCTCCTCTTCTCGCTGCCCGACAACGACTCGCACTCCCACGAGCACGGGCCCGACGCCCAGGTCGTCTCGATCGCGGAGGCCGACCGCCAGCTCGAGCGGATCGTCCACGCCGGCGGAGGCATCGACGCGTTCCTCGAGGAGCACGCGGTCATCGTCGTCGCCGACCACTCGCACGCGCTCGTGCGCGAGCGGGTCGACCTCCTCGGCGCGTTCGCCGACCACGTCGTCCTCCTCCCCGGCAGCGTGCGCCCGAACCGCGCGGACATCGCGATCTGCCCCGCGCAGCGCAGCGCGATGATCTACCTGCTCCGCGACGCGGACGGCGACGCGGACGGCGACGCCGACGCGCCGCGCGCGACGCTGCAGCGCGAGGTCGTCGACGCCGCGCTCGCGGCGGACGGGGTCGATCTCGTCATGTGGCGCGCGTCGGACGGCACGGCCGCCATCGCGCGCGGGGCCGGCGGCGCCGCCGACGGGCCGGCCGGAGAGGTCCGCTTCGCCCCGGGGACCGACGTCCGGGACCGGCGCGGCGCCGGCTGGACGGTGAGCGGCGACCTCGACGTCCTCGGTCTCCGCCTCGACGAGGGGCGGGTATCGAGCGACGACTACCCCGACGCGCTCGCCCGCGTGTGGGCCGCGCTCACCTGCCCGACATCCGGCGACGTGCTGCTCTCCGCGGGCGCGGGGCGGGAGTTCCCCGACTGGGGCGACATGGACCACGTGGACGCGGGCAGCCACGGCTCGCTGCACGCCGACGACTCGCTCGGGGCGCTCGTCTTCTGCGGCGTGGCGCCGCCGCCGGGGCACCCGCCGGCGTCCGCCGGGCCGGCGGCGCAGGAGCGCTGGTCGGGGTGGTCGATCGCCGACGTCACGCCGATGGCGCTCGCGCACTTCGGCCTCGATCCCTGACGGACGCGCCCGGCGGCCCTCCACCGCGCGCGGGGCGAGCGCCCCGACCCGCTACCCTCGGACGACGATGTCCGGGCCCGGACCCGACACGGTCGCCGCCGATCCGCCTCGATCGGCTCCCGTCTCCGGGCGCGTCCTGGCGGGACTGCGCCATCCCGCGAACTGGCTCCAGCTCGTGCGCTTCGCCACGGTCGGGGCGAGCGGCTACGTCGTCAACCTCGCCGTCTTCGCGCTCGCGCTGCACGGCGCCGGTCTCGACCACCGCGCCGCCGCGGTCGCCGCGTTCCTCGTCGCGGTCGCGAACAACTTCCTGTGGAACCGCCGCTGGACGTTCCGCGACTCCCGTGGCGGTCACGCGGGCTTCCAGGCCGCGCGCTTCCTCGTGGTGAGCGTCGCCGCGTTCCTCTTCAGCCTCGCGGTGCTCGAGATCCTCGTCGTCTCCGCGGGCGTCACCGCGGTCGTCGCGCAGGCGATCGCGATCGTCACCGCGACCCCGCTCAACTTCCTCGGCAACAAGCTCTGGAGCTTCCGCCGGTGAGCCTGGCGGGACGAGCGGCCCTCGTCCTCGCCTTCCTCTCGGCGCTCCTCCCGGCGGCGGCCGTCGCGGCCCCGGGCCCCGGCTCGTCCGCGGCGACGGCGCCCGAGGCGGCGACGACGATCGCGACGACCGTCGCGACGCCGTCCCAGGACCCCGACGAGCTCGTCCCGCCCGGCGTCCTCGACGAGCGGCCGGAGGGCTTCCGCCTCGACGGCTACGAGGCGATCGAGATCGCCAAGGCGGTCCCGAAGGTGCGCGAGGAGATCGCGGGGAAGGACGACGCCTACCCCGGGGTCTACATGAAGGGCCCGTCCCGGTGGCAGGTGGGCTACTACCTCCCCGGGTCGCCGCCCGAGGAGATCGCGCAGGTGACGATCGACGACAGCTCGGGGAACGTCACCGAGGCGTGGACCGGCCACCAGGTCGCGTGGACGATGGCACGCGGGTACCCCGGCGCGTTCGGGCGCAAGATGAACTCGCCGTGGGTGTGGATCCCGCTCACCGGCCTCTTCCTCCTGCCGTTCCTGCGGCGACCGGTGCGCATGCTCCACCTCGATCTCGTCGCCCTCTGCGCGTTCGGGATCTCGGTGGCCTACTTCAACGACGCGCAGATCGACGTGAGCGTGCCGCTCGCCTATCCGCTCCTCGCCTACCTCCTCGCGCGTCTCCTGTGGGTCGCCCTGCGCAGCCGGCCGGCGCCCGCCGACGACGCGAGCCGCACCGCCCCCGCCGACGGCCGGCGACGGGTCGGCGGCCTCCCGCTCCTCGTCCCCGTGACGTGGCTCGCGGTCGCCGCGGTCTTCCTCGTCGGGTTCCGCATCGGGCTCAACGTCACGAGCTCGAACGTCATCGACGTCGGCTACGCGGGCGTCATCGGCGCGCAGAAGCTCGTCGACGGCGAGGAGATCTACGGCGCGTTCCCCGAGGACAACCAGCACGGCGACACCTACGGGCCGATCACCTACGCGGCCTACGTCCCGTTCGAGCTCGCGTTCCCGTGGGGCGGGAGCTGGGACGAGCTGCCGGCCGCCCACGCGGCCGCGATCGCGTTCGACCTCGCGGCGCTCGTCCTCCTCTTCCTCCTCGGCCGTCGGGTCCGCGGGCCGGGGCTCGGCGTCGTCCTCGCCTACGCCTGGTGCGCGTTCCCGTTCACGCTCTACGCGATGAACACGAACACGAACGACACGCTCGTCGCGGCGTTCGTGCTCGCCGCGATCCTCGCGACCGCCCCCGCGCGCCGGGGCGTCCTCGCCGCGCTCGGCGGGCTCACGAAGTTCGCGTCGCTCGCCCTCGTGCCGCTGCTGGCGCTCGACCGCGGACCCGACGGGCGGCGGCGCCCCGTCCGCTTCGCCGTCGGCGCCGCCGTCGGGGTCGGGGTCGCCGGGCTGCTCCTCCTCAGCGGGGGCAGCTCGGTCTCGACGATGGTCGACCGCACGCTCGTGTACCAGTCCGAGCGCGGCTCGCCGTTCTCGATCTGGGGCCTCTGGGAGATCGAGGGGCTGCAGCGCGCGTGGCAGGTCCTGGCGGTCGCCCTCGCCCTCGCCCTCGCGGTCGTCCCGCGACGCCGCGACCTCGTCGGCCTCGCGGCGTCGGCCGGCGCGATCCTCCTCGCCCTGCAGATGGGCGTCACGCACTGGTTCTACCTCTACGTCGTGTGGGCGTTCCCGCTCGTCGCCCTCGCGGTGATCGGGCGCGAGGCGCTCGGCGAGGCCGCCCGCGCGCCTCGCGCCGCGGCCGACGCGCCGGTCGTCGTCCCTCCCGCGCATGGGCCGCCCGTCCCGCAGCCGTGAGATCGCGCCGTTCGTCGCGCTCGCCGCGGTCCTCGGCGTGACGACGACGGTCGGCCCGCTCTCCGACGACTCGATCAGCGATCTCTTCGTCTACCGGACCTACGCCGAGGGCGTCCTCGACGGCGGGCGCTCCCCCTACGGAGACCTCGGGTTCGAGTACCCGCCGCTCGCGCTCGGCCCGATCCTCGCGGGCCGGGCCGGGATCCCGCTCGGGCTCGGCGCGACCGACACCTACGCCGTCACCTTCGGCGTCCTCATGCTCGCCGCCGCGGTCGCGGTGCAGGCCGGGGCACGCGCCCTCGGCGGCCGCGCGGCCGCATGGGCGCTCGTGCTCCTCCTCCCGCTCGCTGGGGCGCTCCTGCGCACGCGGTTCGACCTCGTCCCGGTCGCGCTCCTCCTCGCCGGCCTCGCGCTCGCCGCGCGCGGGCGGTCGACGGCCGGGCTGGCCGTCCTGGCGGTGGGGACGGCGACGAAGCTCTTCCCCGCGATCGCGGCGGCGCTCGTCGTCGTCCACCTCGCCGGCGCGGGGCGCCCCCGAGCGGCGGCGCGGGGCGCCGCGGCGTTCGCGGCGGTGCTCGCCGTCGTCTGCCTCCCCTTCGCGGGCGACGGGTTCCTCGACCAGTTCCGCTTCCACCTCGACCGCCCGGTGCAGATCGAGTCGACGCCGGCGACCGTCCTGTGGGCGCTCGACGACTCGTTCGTCACCGGGCATCCCGTGCGGCCCGACCGCTTCAAGAGCAACGGCCTCGACGGCGGCCCGGCGGACGTCGTCGGCGCGCTCTTCGCGGCGGCCCTCCTCGCCGTGGTCGCGCTCGTCGCCGCGCTCGTGCACCGCGCTCGCGGCGCGCCGGCGGCCCTCGACCGCGGCGTCCTCGCCGCGCTCCTCGCGTTCGTCGCGCTCGGCAAGGTCCTCTCACCGCAGTACCTCATCTGGCTGCTGCCGCTCGCCGCCCTCGCCTGGGTGCGCGGCGATCGCGCCGTCGCCGCGCTCGTCGCGGCGGCGGCCGCGCTCGCGCACGCGTGGTTCCCCGGGCGCTACTTCGATCTCGTGGACGGCGACGCGACGATCGTCGCGCTCGTCGCGGCGCGCAACGCCCTCCTCGTCGCCGCGCTCGTGCTCGCGGTGCGGGCGCTCGCCCTCACGCCGCCGGCGGCGGATCCCACGGGAGGAGGATCTGCTCGATCGCGTCCGCGCGCCGCGGCTGCGACGCCGTGACGAGGACGCCGTTGAGCCACGGGTCGTCCTCGCTCGTCTCGAAGCGCACGCGCATCTGCGACACGAGCGACTCGATCGCCTGCTCCTTCTTCACGCCGATGACGCCGCCGCGCGGGCCGGTCATGCCGACGTCCGTGCAGTAGGCGGTGCCACCGGGCAGCACGCGCGCGTCGGCGGTCGGCACGTGCGTGTGGGTGCCGACGACGGCGGTGACGCGGCCGTCGAGGTACCAGCCGAGCGCGACCTTCTCGCTCGTCGCCTCCGCGTGGATGTCGACGAGCACGTGGTCGCAGTCCCGCTCGAGGCGGGCGACGTCGTTCTCGGCCTGCGTGAAGAGGTGGCGCGGCGTCTGGAGGAAGACGTTGCCCTGGAGGCTGAGGACGCCGAGGCGGATGCCGTCGCGCTCGACGACGCACGAGCCGTGGCCCGGCTGCCGGTCGAGGAAGTTCGCCGGGCGCACGACGCGGTCGCTCGCGTCGAGGTACGAGAAGACGTCGCGGTGGTGGTAGGTGTGGTTGCCGAGCGTGATGACGTCGACGCCCGCGCCGAGGAGCTGGTCGGCGGTCTTCGCGGTGATGCCGAGCCCGCCCGCCATGTTCTCCGCGTTGACGACGACGAAGGTCGGCGAGTACCGCTCGCGGAGCGCGGGCAGGAGGCCGAGCAGGGTGCGTCGGCCCAGCCCCCCGACGACGTCGCCGACGAAGAGGATCGTGACGGGCGCCTCTGACATGGCGGCATCCTCGCCGATCTCTCGGGTGGGCGGGGCGCGGTCGGCGGGGCGCGGTCGGCGGGCGGGCGGTCCTCTACGCTGATGGCGGTGAGCGCCGTCCAGCCCGACGTCCACGGGACGCCGTCCGCGATCGCCGCGACGGACGTCGAGAAGCGCTTCGGCGACCGGCCGGCGCTCCGCGGCGTCACGTTCGCCGCCTCTCCGGGCGAGGTCGTCGCGGTCATCGGACCCAACGGCGCCGGGAAGACGACGCTCCTCTCGATCCTCGGCGGGCTCCTCGAGCCGACGGCCGGGACGGTGGACACCGGTTCGTCCGGCGTCGGCTGGGTCCCGCAGCAGCCGGCCGTCTACCGCAAGCTCTCGGTCGCGGAGAACCTCCGCCTCTTCGCCCGGCTCGAGCGCTGCGCCGATCCCGAGGCGACCGTCGAGCGCATGCTCGCCCAGACCGGTCTCGCCGAGCGCGCCGGCGAGGAGCTCGGCCGTCTGAGCGGCGGCAACCAGCAGCGCGTCAACATCGCGATCGGGCTGCTCGCCGAGCCGCGCGTCCTCCTCCTCGACGAGCCGTCCTCGTCGCTGGACCCCCGTCAGCGCGAGCGCCTCTGGGATTTCATCTCCGCCCTCGCCCGCGACCCCGAGCGGCCGACGACCGTCGTCTTCTCGACGCACAACGTCGCCGAGGCGGAGCGGTTCGCGGACACCGTCCTCGTCCTCGCCGAGGGGGATCTGCTCTTCACCGGCTCGCCCTCGTCGCTCGCCGAGATCGTCGGCGGCGGCCCGCTCGACTTCGAGTCGGCGTTCGTGGCGTTCCTGCGCGAGAGGGGGCACTGAGTGCGCCACCTCCTCGTGAAGGACCTCCAGATCCTCCGGCGCTCACCGTTCCTCCTCGTCCTCCTCGTCCTCTACCCCGTCGTCATCTCGACGCTCATCGGCCTCGCGGTCTCACGCTCGCCGGAGAAGCCGCGGGTCGCGTTCGTCAACCTCGTCGCCGGCGACGACTCGACGTTCTTCCTCGGCGGGGAGACCGTCGACGCGACCGACTACGCCGATCAGCTCTTCGAGTCGATCGACCCGGTGCAGGTCGACACACGCGAGGAGGCCGTCGACCTCGTCGAGGACGGCGAGGTCCTCGCCGCGCTCATCGTCCCCGAGGACGCCACGGAGAAGCTCCGGCAGGCCCTGAGCTTCTCCGGGACGCCCGAGCTGCCGACGCTGGAGGTGATCTACAACGAGGAGGACCCGATCAAGGCCCAGGCCGTCGAGTCGTCGATCGAGGCGCGCCTCGCCGAGGCGAACCAGGAGCTGTCGCGCGAGCTGAGCCGGGTCGCCTCGAGCTACCTCGAGATCCTCCTCGAGGGCGGGAGCTTCCGCATCCTCGGCCAGGGCTTCGACGTCCTCGGGCTCACGGCGACGCGGAACATCCTGCGCGCGGTGCAGGACGACCTGCCGGCCGACGCCGCGCGCGAGCGACGAGCGGTCGGGCAGGTCGTCGACTTCGCGACGCTCGCGATCGAGAACCTCGACTTCTCCGACGAGATCCTCGCGGCGATCGGCCAGCCGCTGCGCCTGCAGGAGACGACGCTCGACGGGGCCGCGACGCCGCTCGACCGCTACGCGATCGCCGTCGCGGTGACCGTGTCGCTCATGTTCGTCTGCGTCCTCCTCGCCGCCGGCATGCTCGCGCTCGAGCGCGAGGAGCACGCCTTCGGCCGCCTCGTGCGCGGGCTCGTCTCGCGGACGGCCCTCGTGGCGGAGAAGATCGTCCTCGCGGCCGTCTGCGCGTCCGCCGTCGCGCTCCTCATGCTCGTCGGACTGTCCCTCTTCGTCGCGCTCGACGAGACCCGTGCGCCCCTCTGGGTCCTCGCCGTCCTCGCCGGCGGGCTCGCGTTCGGCGCGATGGGCGTCGCGCTGGGCGCGCTCGCCCGCGAGGTCCGCGCGGCCTCGCTCCTCGCCTTCCTCCTCGCCCTCCCGGTCGCGTTCCTCGCCCTCGTCCCGAGCGGCGCCGTGAGCGCCGGGCTCTACGACGTCATCCGCGTCGTGAGCGCGATCTTCCCCTTCCGCGCGTCGCTCGACGCGATCGACGCCGCGGTGAACGACGCCGACGGCCTGGGCACCGCGATGCTGCACCTCGCCGCGCTCGTCGCCGCCTACGGCGTCCTCGCCCGCGTCGGCCTGCGGAGGTTCGCCGGATGAGCGGCCTCGTGAGCCCGCGCGTGCGTCTCGAGCACGAGACGACGGCGATCCGCCCGTACGCCGCGCGCGACCTCGACGACCTCCTCGCGCTCCGCCGCGTGAACCGCGCGTTCCTCGAGCCCTACGAGGCGGCGCGCGACGAGCGCTTCTACACCGCGGACGGGCAGAGCCGCGAGCTGCGCTTCGACCGCGAGGCGTGGTCGGCGGGAACGGGATACGGGTTCGCCGTCCTCGACCTCGCCGGCGGCAGCGACCGCCTCATCGGCCGCATCGCGCTCGCGAACGTCGTCCGCGGATCGTGGAGCAACGCGACGCTCGGCTACTGGATCGCCGAGGCCGACGGCGGCCGCGGGCACGCGACGCGGTCGGTGCTCCTCGCGCTCCTCTTCGCGTTCGACCACCTGCGTCTCCACCGCGTCCAGCCGGCGGTCATGCCGCGCAACGCCCGCTCGCTGCGGGTCATCGCGAAGGCGGGCTTCCGACTCGAGGGCCGCGCCCTCCGCTACCTGCAGATCAACGGGGTCTGGGAGGACCACGACATCTTCGCCCTCACGGCGGAGGAGTGGCCGGACCTGCGGCGCCGTCACGGCCTCTAGCCGGTGGCGGCGGGTCCGAGCGCCGCGCGCCGATACCCTGGGAGCAGTGCCGTTCCCTGCCGAGAGACCGCGTCGGCTCCGCGCCACGCCCGGCCTGCGCGCGCTCGTCCGCGAGACGACGCTCGACGCCGGGGACCTCGTGCTCCCGATGTTCGTCCACGAGGAGGAGACGCGGACGCCGATCGCCTCGATGCCCGGGGTCGACCGGCTGCCGCTCGACGACGCCGTCGCCGAGGCGGCCGAGGCCGCGGAGCTGGGGCTCGGGGGCGTGCTCCTCTTCGGCATCCCGTCGTCGAAGGACCCCGAGGGCAGCGGCGCGTGGTCCGACGACGGCGTCGTCCAGCGCGCCGTCCGCGCGATGAAGTCGGCGAGGCCCCGGCTGCTCGTCATGACCGACGTCTGCCTCTGCGAGTACACCGACCACGGTCACTGCGGCCTCCTCCGCGACACGCCCGACGGCGGCGTCACGGTCGACAACGACCCGACGCTCGAGCTCCTCGCGCGGACCGCCGTCTCACACGCGCGCGCGGGAGCCGACGTCGTCGCGCCGAGCGACATGATGGACGGGCGGGTCCGGGCGGTCCGCGAGGGCCTCGACGGCGACGGGCACGAGCGGACGCCGATCATGTCCTACTCGACGAAGTTCGCGAGCGCCTTCTACGGGCCGTTCCGCGAGGCGGCCGACTCGACGCCCCGGACCGGCGACCGGCGCAGCTACCAGATGGACCCCGCGAACGGGGACGAGGGCGTCCGCGAGTCCCTCATGGACCGTGACGAGGGCGCCGACATCCTCATGGTGAAGCCCGCGCTGCCCTACCTCGACCTCGTGTGGCGCGTGAAGGAGGCGTCGCGGCTCCCCGTCGCCGCGTACAACGTCAGCGGGGAGTATGCGATGGTGAAGGCGGCGGCATCCGCGGGGCACGTCGACGAGCGCGCGGTCGTCCTCGAGAGCCTCACCTCGATCCGCCGTGCGGGGGCCGACATCGTGATCACCTACCACGCGAAGGACGCAGCGAGATGGCTGACGTGACCCACACCGACGACGGCATCCGGGAGGACGTCGCGACGCCGAAGATCCGCTCCCGCAAGGACGGCGCCGCGGTCCCTCTCAGCGACCAGGACCGCAAGCTGCTCGACCTCATGCAGGGCAGCTTCCCGCTCGACCCGCGCCCCTACGCGCGCGTGGCGGAGGCGGCCGGGATGACCGAGGACGAGGTCCTCGGCACGGTGACGCGGCTCCTCAAGGAGCGCATCATCCGCCAGGTGACGCCGATCTTCGACACGCGCGCCTTCGGGTACGGCTCGATGCTCGTCGCGGCGAAGGTCGACCCGGAGCACCCGTGGCGGGCGGCGAAGGTCATCAACTCGCACCCCGGCGTGAGCCACAACTACCTCCGCAACCACGAGTTCAACATGTGGTTCACGCTCGCGGTCGAGGAGGACTCGGCGCTCGGCCTCCAGGGGACGCTCGACCTCCTCCAGGAGCTCACGGGGGCCGAGTCGATCCGCCAGCTCCCGACGCTCAAGCTCTTCAAGATCCGCATGGACCTCGAGATGTCGGGCGACACCGACTCGCTCGCGAGCAAGGGCGTCGCGGAGGACCCCGTCGAGCTCGACAAGCAGCCCTACGACGAGCGCGACGTCGCCGTCGTCCGCGCCACCCAGGGCGACCTGCCGGTCGTGTCCGAGCCCTACGCGGCCGCCGCCGCGCAGCTCGGGATGACCGAGCGCGAGCTCCTCGACCACCTGGCGGGCATGCAGGAGCGCGGTCTCCTGCGTCGCGTCGCGGCGATCCTCTACCACCGCCGCGCCGGGTTCTCCGCGAACGGCATGGGCGTCTGGAAGGTCCCGGACGACAAGATCCTCGAGATCGGGCCGCAGATGGCCGCCTATCGCGGCATCTCGCACTGCTACCAGCGCCCGACCTACCCCGACTGGCCGTACTCCGTCTTCACGATGGCCCACGGCCGCTCGAAGGAGGAGTGCGACGCGGTCCTCGACCGCATCGCGCAGGACACCGGCATCACGGAGCGGGCCACGCTCTACTCCTCGACCGAGTTCAAGAAGATCCGTCTCCTCTACTTCACGGACGACTTCAAGAACTGGGAACGCGAGCACGCCGGCTAGGCGGCCGCCGCCCGCCCCGTCGATGACGATCTCCCTTCGCGACACCCGCAGCGCCGAGCACTACGAGCGCGCGCTCAAGTACCTGCCCGGTGGCGTCAACTCGCCTGTCCGGGCGATGCGCTCGATCGGCCGCGACCCGCTCTTCGTCGAGCGGGCCGAGGGCGCCGAGCTCGTCGACGTCGACGGGAACCGCTTCATCGACTACGTGTGCTCATGGGGTCCGCTCATCCACGGGCACGCGCACCCGCAGATCCTCGAGGCGATCACGGACGCGGCCTCGCGCGGGACGACCTTCGGGGCGCCGACCGTCGGCGAGGTCGACCTCGCGGTCGAGGTGTCCCGGCGCGTCCCGTCGGTGGGGATGCTCCGCATGACGTCCTCGGGCACGGAGGCGGCGATGAGCGCGATCCGCCTCGCCCGCGCCGCGACGGGCCGCACGAAGCTCCTCAAGTTCGCCGGCGCGTACCACGGCCACGTCGACGGGCTCCTCGCCGAGGCCGGCAGCGGCCTCGCCACGCAGGGCATCCCTGCGAGCCCCGGGGTGCCCGACCAGGCGACGGCGGCGACGATCGTCGTCCCCTGGAACGACGGGGAGGCGGTCGTCAGGGCGACCGAGGAGCACGAGCTCGCCGCGATCCTCTGCGAGCCCTACCCGGCGAACATGGGACTCGTCCCGCCGGTCGAGGGCTTCATCGAGCTGCTCCGCGACCGCGCGACGAAGACCGGCGCGCTCCTCGTGTTCGACGAGGTCATCAGCGGCTTCCGCGTCGCCGCGGGCGGCGCGCAGGAGCTGACCGGCGTCCTTCCCGACCTCACCGTCCTGGGGAAGGTCATCGGCGGCGGGCTCCCCGCGGCCGCCTACGGCGGCTCGCGCGACCTGATGGAGCGCATCGCTCCGGCCGGCGACGTCTACCAGGCGGGCACGCTCAGCGGCAACCCGCTCGCGGTCGCGGCCGGGCTGGAGACGCTCCGGATGCTCGACGACGACGCCTACCGGCGGCTCGAGCGCACGACCGAGGCCCTCGCGAGCGGCCTGCGAGAGGCGGCGGGCGACCGTCCCGTCCAGGTGCGCTCGACCTGCGGCCTGCTCACGGTCTTCTTCACCGCCGAGCCCGTCACCGACTACGCGGGCGCGCAGGCGTGCGACCTCGACGCGTACGCACGCTGGTGCCGGGGCCTCCTCGCGCGCGGCGTCTACCCGCCGCCCTCGCAGTTCGAGGCGTGGTTCCCGTCGCTCGCGCACACCTCCGAGCACGTGGAGCGCACGATCGACGCGGCGGCCGCCGCCTTCGCGGAGCTCGGGTGAGCGCGAGCCCGCTCGGGGTCGTCGCCGACGCGGTCCGCGAGGAGGGCGGTCTGCTCGCCGAGACGGTGCCCGACGACGCCGCGCTCGCGGCGGGCGAGGCGCCGCACGGCGCGCTCGTCGCGCGCGGGCCGCGGGCGGGCGCCGACCCCGGGGCCTACGCCTTCGTCGTCGAGGCGATCCGGGAGGGCTACCTCCTCCACTACGACCGGGCGCGGGCACGCGTCGTCCGCACGGAGGACCGCGATCTGGCGCTCCTCGCCGGGGACCGGATGTACGCGCTCGGGCTCGAGCGCCTCGCCGCGCTCGGCGATCTCGCGGCCGTCGGTGAGCTCGCCGACGTCATCGCGCTGTGCGCCGCCGCGCACGCCGACGGCGCCGAGGAGCTCGCCGATGCGGTCTGGGCCGCGGGCGTCGCCGCCGTCGGATGGGGCGCGTCGGAGGCGCTCGCGGACGCGAAGGCTCGGGCCCGAACGAGTGCTCCGTCCGCTGCAGATGCCCTCCGCACGGCCGCGCGCCAGCTCACCGGGGACGTGGCGCGCTGAAGCGAACGACCGCGCCCCTCTCGCGAGCGGGCCCGTATCGTTGATCGCGCGATAAGGTTTCGGCCGCCTCACCGAGACCCCTGACGCGCCGCAGGCGCGAGGAGCCTACGTGTCCGACCGCAGGAAAGCCAAGAGCAACAGCACGATCGACCGCGAGATCCCCGGCGCCTTCGAGGGAGAGACGGTCACCCGCCGCCGCATGATGACCGGCACGGCCCACGTCGCCGGCGCGGTCGCCGCCTCCGCGTTCCTCCTCCCGTCGCTCGGCTTCGCCGTCGGCCCGATCTTCGAGGAGTTCGAGCAGCCGTGGCAGGACGTCGGGAGCCTCGACGAGATCCCGGACGACACCTACATCCCGAAGACCTACACGCTGGTCTCCGACATCGGCCAGGCCGGGAAGTCGACGATCTACCTCCGTCGCCGCAACGAGGCGATCGACACCGAGCCGGCCGACGAGTACAACCAGGTCGTGGCGATCTCCACCCGCTGCATGCACCTCGGCTGCCCGGTCCGCTTCGTCTCGGCCGCCGAGCGCTTCATCTGCCCGTGCCACGGCGGCGTCTACGACTTCGTCGGCCGGGTCGACGGCGGTCCGCCCGTCCGTCCTCTCGACCGCTACTACACGCGCGTCCTCAACGGCCGGGTCGAGATCGGCCCGCGCTTCTCGGTGAACGACGAGCTCGAGCGGTTCTCGCCGCGCGACCCGGGCGCGCCCCTCGACGGCGTCGGGCAGTACCTCTACCCGTCGCGCCCCTCGATCCGGAAGCTCTCGGAGTAAGCACCGATGCCCAAGCTGAAGCTCCCTCTCCCGCCCGTCCCGCCGAAGTACGTCCCGCTTCCCAAGCGGCCCGGTCAGCCGGCCCCCGGCCCGCTCGACACGGCGAAGGAGGCGGGCATCTCCGCCGTCGACTGGGTCGACGAGCGCACGAGCCTCTCCGGCGGCGCGCGCTGGATGATGTTCCGCAAGGTCCCGAAGGGGACCAACTGGTTCTACACGCTCGGCTCGGCGACGATGTTCGCCTTCCTCAGCCAGGCGGTGACCGGCGTCTTCCTCGCGATGTACTACCGGCCTGACGCGACCTCTGGCGCGTACGAGTCGATGCGCTACATCAACGACGAGGTCTTCCTCGGCGAGTTCGTGCACGGCATGCACAAGTGGGGCTCGTCGGTGATGGTGATCCTCATCTTCCTCCACATGGCGAGGACGTTCTTCTTCGGCGCGTACAAGTACCCGCGCGAGCTGAACTGGGTCATCGGCGTCGTCCTCCTCATCCTCACGATGACGATGTCGTTCACCGGCTACCTGCTGCCGTTCGACCAGCGCTCCTACTGGGCGACGATCGTCGGCGTGAACATCAACGGGACGGGCCCGCTCGTCGGTCCGTACCTGTCGGACTTCCTGAGAGGCGGCCCCGAGTTCGGGGCGACGACGCTGTCGCGGTTCTACTCGATCCACATGCTGCTCGTGCCAGGGCTGATGGCCGCCCTCATCGGCGCCCACCTGTACCTCGTCGCGAAGCTGGGGACGACCGCACCGCCCTGGATCCGCGCCGATGACTACACCGCGAAGGACGAGGAGAAGGCGTGAACAAGCAGGAGAAGGAGAAGTACCTTCGCGAGTACTCGGTCCTCAAGGCGCAGGGCAAGCCGTTCTGGCCCTACGCCGTCGCGAAGGACGGGCTCATGGCCGTCGTGGTCATGGCCTCGATCATCCTCATGGCGCTCATCCTCGGCGCCGAGCTCGGCCCGAAGGCCGACCCGACGACGACGACCTACACCCCCCGGCCGGAGTGGTACTTCTTCTTCCTCTTCGAGCTGCTCAGGGTCATCAAGCCGCCGGAGCTCGTCCCGCTCGCGACGATCGGCGTGCCGACGATCTGCATGATCCTGCTCTTCCTGCTGCCGTTCTACGACCGCAACCCCGAGCGGCGGCCGGAGAAGCGTCCGATCGCGACGACGGCGGGCATCTTCACGATCGTGGCGATGGGCTACCTCACGTACCTCGGTGCGGAGGCCGGCTCGCCGACGATCATCGAGCAGGAGACGCCGGCGCGGGTCGCGGCGATGGGGCCGGAGATGCTCGAGCAGTACGAGGCGGGCAAGCAGGTCGTCGCGCAGTCGGGTTGCCTCGCGTGCCACAAGATCGGCGAGAACGGCAACGACGGCCCGGGCCCGGAGCTCACGGAGATCGGCGCGCGGCTGCCGAAGCAGGCGATCGCGCAGACGCTCGTGAACCCGACGGCTCCGATGCCGGCCTACGAGTCGCTCAAGGAGCAGGAGCCGGAGAAGTTCAACGCGATGGTCGAGTTCCTGGGCCAGCTCAAGGAAGAGGAGGAGTAGGGCCGGAACGCCCCGCTCCGCCGCGTCTGGCCGCGTGCCGATGACCGACGACACGACCGCCGCCCCCGTCGGAGCGCAGGCGGGGCGGCTCGAGGAGCCGCAGGTCCGGGCGATGTTCGACCGCATCGCCCGGTTCTACGACGGCATGAACTCGGTCATGACGGCCGGGCTCCACCACCGCTGGCGCTCCCGCGCGGCGGACCTCGCGTCCGTCCACGCGGGGGACGCCGTCCTCGACGTCGCGAGCGGGACGGGCGATCTCGCGATCGAGCTCGCCGGCCGCGTCGGGGCCGGGGGCACCGTCGTGGGGTCCGACTTCTCGGAGGAGATGCTCGCCATCGCCCGCCGCAAGGCCCCGGCGGAGGCGGCGCATCCGGATCGCGCGCCGATCCGCTGGGAGTGGGCGAACGCGATGGAGCTCCCGTACGAGACGGACTCCTTCGCCGCCGCCACCGTCGGGTTCGGGGCCCGCAACTTCTCGGACCTCGACCGCGGACTCGCGGATATGGCGCGCGTCGTCCGGCCCGGGGGCAAGGTCGTCGTCCTCGAGATCACGACCCCCGCCGAGCCGCCTCTCTCGACGTTCTTCGGGCTGTGGTTCGACCGGGTCGTCCCGGTCATCGGCCGCCTGGCGGGCGACGCCGACGCCTACTCGTACCTCCCGAACAGCGTCAAGCGCTTCCCCGACGCCCACGCCCTCGCCGGGCGCATGGCGGGCGTCGGCCTCGAGCGGGTCCGGTACATCCTCACGGCCGGCGGCATCATCGCCCTCCACGTCGGCGAGGTGCCGGCGGCGGCATGAGCGCGCCGGCGGCCTCCGCCGGGCCGGGTCGCGGCGGGGCGGCTCACAGCCCTGAGGTCGCCCCGATCGTCGCGGCGGCGGGGCCCCACGTCCCGGGCCTCCTCGCCCGCGCGGAGCGGCTGCTCGGAGAGGTCGCCGAAGCGGGCGGCCCCGTCCTCAGCGGGCACGCCGCGGAGACGATCGCCGCGGGCGGCAAGCGGCTGCGACCGCTGCTGCTCCTCCTCGCGGCGGGGGACGAGCCCGCCGACCCGCAGCCGCTGGTGCGCGCCGCGGCGGCCGTCGAGCTCGTCCACAGCGCCACCCTCGTCCACGACGACGTGCTCGACGGGGCGGACCTCCGCCGGGGCCGGCCGACGGTCGTCGCGACGGCCGGCGCCGCGATGGCGACGAGCGTCGGCGACCTCCTCTTCGCGCGGGCGTTCTCGCTGCTCGTCGCGAGCGGCGATCCCGAGCAGGTGCGTGTCCTGTCGCGCGCCGGCTCCGCTCTCGCGCAGGGCGAGCTCCTGCAGCGGGAGGACGCGTGGAACGCCGGCGTCCCCCTCGATCGCTACCTGCACCGCTGCGAGCTGAAGACGGCCCGCCTCTTCGAGGCGGCGTGCGCGCTCGGCGTGCTGGCCTCCGCGCCGCCCGGGGCGCAGCTCGCCCGGCGTGACGTCCTCGAGGGGTTCGGTCGCCGCATCGGACTCGCCTTCCAGATCCTCGACGACGTCCTCGACGTCTCGGGCCCGGCGGAGCGCACCGGCAAGCATCGCGGCACGGACCTCCTCGACGGCACGGTGACGCTCCCGTTCATCCTCGCCCGCGAGCGCGATGCGAGTCTCGCGTCCGTCGACGTCCGGGCGATCGAGACGCCGGAGCGCGCCGGGGCGATCTGCGACGCGATCGCCGCGACGGGCGCGCTCGAGGCGGCCCGTGAGCGGGCGCTGACACTCGTCGCGGATGCGAAGGGCGCCCTGCCGGCGGACCTCCCGGGGCACCAGCGCGCGGCGCTCGAGCTCGTCGCGGACGGCGTCGTCAAGCGCTATTCGTGAGCGCCCGCCGGGCCGCGCCCGCAGGCCCGCCGTGCGGTGCCCGCAGGCCCGCCGTGCGGCGCCCGCAGGCC